>CAXBNO010000250.1:0-5655 GCA_963976775.1 uncultured Kordiimonadales bacterium | reverse complement strand
TGTCACGATCGTCAATGACGACTCGTCCAACGCTGCCGTGGCCAAGCTGCGCGCGATGAACGAAGCCGGCAACGTCACCTGGGACCTGGTTGACGTGGTGGCTGCCGATGCCATTCGTCTGTGCGACGAGGGCCTGGCCGAGATCATCGACCATGACAAGGTGCTGGCACCGGCCCCCGATGGCACGCCGGCTTCGGAGGATTTCGGCGACCTGATCGTGTCCGAATGCTTTATCCCGCAGATCGTGTACTCCACGACCTTCGGCTATCGCACCGACATGGTCTCCTCCAAGCCGACCAGCGTCTGCGACGTCTTCGATCTGGAGAAGTTCCCCGGCAAGCGCGCGCTGGAGAAGAACCCGATCAACAACATGGAATGGGCCCTGCTCTGTGACGGTGTTGCGCCGGACCAGGTCTATGAGGTCCTGGGCACCCGCGACGGTGTCGAGAAGGCCCTGGCCAAGCTTGGCACCATCAAGGACAGCGTTGTCTGGTGGACCAAGGGCGCTCAGACACCGCAGCTTCTGGCTGACGGCGAAGTCGTGATGGGCTCCACCTACAACGGTCGTCTCTTCTCGGTGATCGAGGAAGAGAAGCAGCCGATCGCGATGCTGTGGGACTGGCAGGTGTTTGACCTGGACGGCTGGATCGTCCCGACGGGCACCAAGAACAAGGCGGCGGTGATGGAGTATCTGCGCTTCGCCACCGACACCCAGCGTCTGGCCGATCAGGCGAAGTTCATCTCCTACGGTCCGGCCCGCAAGTCGTCGGCACCGCTGGTGGGCAAGCACGCCACGCTGGGCATCGAGATGGCACCGCACATGCCGACAGATCCCGCGAATTCCAAGACCACCCTGCTCTACAACTACGAGTTCTGGGCGGACAATCGCGACGATATCGATGAGCGTTTCCAGTCCTGGCTGCTGCAGTAAGGCTCGTCACGTAACGGACTCCGGGGCGGGTATTGCCCGCCCCGGAACCCGTTGCCGCTCCCGAATGCGTCCCGCCAACGGGCGCCTTCCGGTGTGGCATCGGCCCGGACGCCAAGGTTCGGGACAGGTATTGGGCAGGGGGCTCAGCGAACCAGGATGACAGCGACCGACATGCAGAACAGTGCCGCCGATGCGATCGTCACCGCGGACGGCCAGCCGCTGAAGGTCTCCCTGGCCAGGGCGTTGCGTCGGCAGCGCATGTTCGCACTGGCCCTCGTCGCGCCCCTGTTCATCTTCGTCGCCATCAGCTTCATCATTCCCATCGCCGACATGCTGTTCCGCTCCGTCGAGAACGGCATTGTCGAGGATATCCTGCCGCAGACCGTCAAGGCGCTGGAGTCCTGGGACGAGACCTCCGGCGAACTGCCGGACGAGGCCGTCTTTGCCGCGATGGTCGCGGACCTGAAGGTGGCGCGGAAGGAACGGACAAACACCAAGGTCGGCCAGCGGCTGAACTACGAACGCTCCGGCATGTCCAGCCTGTTCCGCGGTGCGGGGCGCAAGGCCGGTCGCATCAACGAACCGCCCTACAAGGAACAGCTTATCAAGTCCGACAAGGACTGGGGCAAGGTCGTCACCTGGCAGGTGATCAAGCAGTTCTCGCCCAATCTGACGCCGGGCTACTACCTGGCCTCCGTCGATGCGATGCAGACACCTGACGGCGATATCCGGTTCGAGGATTCCGAGAAGGCGATCCACACGAAACTGTTCATCCGCACCATGATCATGTCCGTGGTGATCACGCTGATGACCCTGCTGCTCGGATTCCCGATCGCTTACCTGATCGCCACGCAACCGGCCAAGATCGGCAATCTGCTGATCATCCTGGTGCTGTTGCCGTTTTGGACATCATTGCTGGTGCGAACGACATCCTGGATCGCCCTGTTGCAGCAACAGGGGGTGATCAACGATATCCTGGTCTTCATCGGCATCATCTCCGAGGACGGGCGATTGGCCATGATCCACAACGCCACCGGTTCGGTGATCGCCATGACGCATATCCTGCTGCCGTTCATGGTGCTGCCGCTCTACAGCGTCATGAAGACCGTGCCGCCGACATACATGCGTGCCGCGACCTCACTTGGCGCGCATCCGTGGCCGGCCTTCTGGAAGGTCTATTTCCCCAATACGGTGCCGGGTATCGGCGCCGGGGCGATCCTGGTCTTCATCCTGGCCATCGGCTACTACATCACGCCGGAGCTGGTCGGCGGTACGTCCGGGACCTTCATCTCCAACCGCATCGCGTTCCATATCCAGAACTCCCTGAACTGGGGTCTGGCGGCGGCGCTGGGTGCGGTTCTGCTGGCCATCGTGCTGGTGTTCTACCTGCTGTACGACAAGATCGTCGGCATCGACAACATGAAGCTGGGTTAGGGGAGAGACCAATGGCTGCCCTTCCACCCTATGCATCGACGCCGGAGCGGATCTGGTACTACGCCTTCCGTGTCATCTGCGCGGCGGTGTTCTTCTTCCTGATCTTTCCGCTGATGGTGATCGTGCCGCTGTCGTTCAACGCGGTGCCCTTCTTCACCTTCACGACGGAGATGCTGGCGTTCGATCCAGCGGGCTATTCGACGAAATGGTACATGGATTTCTTCACCAACCTGAACTGGCAGGGTGCGGTCTGGAATTCATTCGTCATCGCGTTCTTCGCGACCATCCTGTCGGCCAGCCTCGGCACGCTGGCGGCACTTGGCCTGTCCCGACCTTCAATGCCCTATCGCACGCTGATCATGAGCATCCTGATCTCGCCCATGATCGTGCCGCTGATCATCTCGGCGGCGGGCATGTACTTCTTCTATTCCCGTGTCGGTCTGCAGGGCACGCACCTCGGCGTCATCCTGGCCCATGCGGCACTCGGCACACCTTTCGTGGTGATCACCGTGACCGCGACACTGGTCGGGTTCGACAACAATCTGATCCGGGCGGCCAACAGTCTCGGCGCGTCACCGGCCCGCACCTTCTTCACGGTCATCGTGCCGCTGATCACGCCAGGCGTGATATCGGGTGCGCTGTTCGCATTCATCACCAGCTTCGACGAGGTTGTGGTGGTTCTGTTCGTCGGCTCCTTCGAGCAGCGGACGATTCCCTGGCAGATGTTCTCCGGCATTCGCGAACAGATCAGCCCCACCATTCTGGCGGTGGCGACCCTGCTGACACTGGTGTCCATGCTGATGCTGTTCGCGCTGGAACTGCTGCGGCGTCGGACCGAGCGCCTGCGGGGAATCAAGAACACCTGAGCGATCCTTGCGCACGGCGCGTCGCAGCATGGACATGTCTTGGCGATGGAAGGACAGCAGACGCTGGCCCCGGTGCCAAGCTGGGTTCAGCCTGTCCCTGCTGTCGTCCGGAGTCCGCCAATGCCAGAAGATGTCGCACTGCGTTTCAGCCGTCAGGAGTATTCCGAGCGTCTGCACAAGACCCGTGCCGCCATGGAATCAGCCGGTATTGACCTGCTGATCCTCAGCGATCCCTCGAACATGGCCTGGCTTACCGGCTATGACGGCTGGTCGTTCTACGTACATCAGGCTGTCGTCGTCGGGCCGGACGGTGATCCGATCTGGTTCGGACGCGCGCAGGACGTGAACGGCGCAAAGCGCACTGTCTACATGGGCCTCGACCATCTCGTCGGTTACGAGGATCACTATGTCCAGTCCATGGAGCGGCACCCGATGGAGGTGCTGTGTGCGGAGATCGTGACGCGCGGCTGGGCCAGCGGCACCATCGGTATCGAGATGGACAACTATTACTTCTCCGCCAAGGCTTTCGCCACGCTGCAGTCCGGCCTGCCGAACGTCCGCTTCCAGGATGCGACCGCGCTGGTCAACTGGCAGCGCGCGGTGAAGAGCCCGCAGGAACTCGCTTACATGCGCAAGGCCGCACGGATTGTCGAATCGCAGATGAAACGCATCTTCGAGATCGCCGAACCCGGTGTCCGCAAGTGCGACCTGATTGCCGAGATCTATGATGCGGGCCTGCGCGGCACGGACGGTCATGGCGGTGACTACGCGGCCATCGTGCCGCTGGTCGGCGCAGGCGTTGACGGTTCCGCCCCGCATCTGACCTGGGACGACAGTCCGCTGCGCGACAATGAAGGCGTCTTCTTCGAGATCGCCGGTTGCTATCACCGCTATCACTGCCCGCTGACCCGCACGGTCCACTTCGGTGAACCGCCGGAACTGTTTCGCCGCGCGGAGGCCGCAGTGCAGGAAGGCATGGTACTGGGACTGGAACAGGCGAAAGCCGGCAATACCTGCGAGGATGTGGCGCTGACGTTCTTTGCCGAGTTGCGCCGCCACGGCTTCGAGAAGAACAATCGCACCGGCTATCCCATCGGCCTGTCCTACCCGCCGGACTGGGGCGAGCGGACGATGAGCTTCCGCGCCGGGGACCTGACGGTGCTGCAACCGGGTATGACGTTCCATTTCATGACCGGCCTGTGGCAGGCGGACTGGGGCATCGCGATGACGGAAAGCATCGTGATCGGCGAGAACGGACCCGAGTGCCTGGCCAATGTGCCGCGCGAGCTGGTGGTGAAACATGCCGCAGGCGCGACTGTGCAGGTGGCTGACATGCCGCCACCGGATACCTCGAAACAGCGCCCGCAGGCCTGATCCGTTCTATACTCCTGCCTTTCTGACAGTCAGATGGAGAGGAAACGGACATGGCTGGCGATTACGCGAAATTCTCGACTTTCGAGGTGGACTGGCCTGCGGACCGGGTGCTGCGGCTGACACTGAACAATCCGGCGACGATGAACTCGCTCGACCAGACCGGTCACAATCACATGACCTATATCTGGAACGAGATCGACGCCGACCCGGATGTTTCAGCCGTCATCCTGACCGGCAAGGGCAAGGCTTTCTCCGCCGGTGGTGACTTCGGCATGATCGAGGCGATGATCGACGACTATCAGGCCCGCGTGCGGTCCTGGAAGGAAGCCAAGGATCTCGTCTACAATATCATCAACTGCGGCAAGCCCATCGTCTCCGCCATCAACGGCGTGGCGGTCGGTGCCGGGCTGGTGGCGGGCCTGCTGGCGGACATTTCCATCGCGGCGAAGTCGGCGAAGATCGTCGATGGCCATACCCGGCTGGGTGTTGCGGCGGGCGATCATGCCGTCATCAACTGGCCGATCCTGTGTGGCATGGCGAAGGCGAAATATCACCTGATGCTGTGCGAGCCCATGACGGGAGAGGATGCCGAGCGCATGGGGCTGATATCGCTGGCCGTGGATGATGACGAACTGCAGGCCAAGGCGCTGGAGGTGGCCGTCCGGCTGGCCAATGGTGCGCCGTCCGCCATGCGCTTCACCAAGTATGCGCTGAACAACTGGTACCGGATGGCCGGACCGGCGTTCGATGCGTCCGTGGCACTGGAAATGCTCGGCTTCACCGGGCCGGAAGTGCGGGAGGGACTGGCATCCCATCGGGAGAAGCGGCCGCCGGTCTTCGATCCGAAGTCCGACGCCTGATCGTATCCACCGGTCAGAGGAAGCGGCGGTAGTCGTATTCGGTGTCGAGCGGTGATGCCTCGACTTCGGCTACCGCCGTCTCCGCCAGTTCGAGCATGCGGGCATGAAACGGAGACAGCTGGCAGGCGGGATCGGTCGCCGCGGCATCGCCGGTCATGGCCAGCGCCTGGCAGCGGCAACCGCCGAAATC
>CAXBNO010000249.1:0-5658 GCA_963976775.1 uncultured Kordiimonadales bacterium | reverse complement strand
CGACATTCTTCATCAACATGCTCATGCCTCTTGATCCCCGGCAGCGCGGGTGGCGGACCAGAGTCCGACCGTCAGCGTCCTGCCCGGCAGGTGAAGGGTGTGTTCGGGTGTCAGGCCGGCTTCCACGAACCAGGCACGGATTTCCGCATCGTCAAAGCCGAGGCGGCGATGTGCGTGCTCGCTGCGCAGGTCCTCCAGCGCATGCGACAGGAAGTCGACGACGACCAGCCGCCCGCCAGGCCGCAGCATCGACGCGGCAACGGCGACAAGCTGGCGCGGTTCGTCCATGAAGTGCAGGACCTGGTGCGCGGTGACGAGGTCGAAGCTGCCCGGCGCGAACGGCAGCCGCAGGATGTCACCATGCCGGACCTGCACATGCTGGTGTTCCGGCGTGTCCAGCGCGGCCCGGGCGATGGACAGCATCTCCGGGTTCAGATCGACACCGACCGCACGCTCCACCCGCCCGGAAAGGACGGCGAGCAGGCGACCGGTGCCTGTGCCAAGATCCAGCATCTCGTCTATGTCGTCGGTGCCCAGCACGGCATGCAGCGCAGTCTCCACCTCGCGCTCGCTGACGTGCAGCTTCCGCACCTCGTCCCAGCGGGCGGCATTGCGGCTGAAATAGTCCTGGGCACGGGCGGCGCGCTGCTGGCGAACACTGTCCAGGCGCACCAGTTCGGTGGCGAGATCCGGATCGCCCTGTTCGATCAGGTCATCCAGCGCGCTGGCCAGAACAGCGTGTGCACCGTCGAGGGAGAGCCGGTAGTAGACCCAGGCCCCTTCCCGCGCCCGCTCCAGCAAGCCAGCATCGCAGAGCAGCTTCAGATGGCGCGAAACCCGTGGCTGGCTCTGGCCGAGAATCCAGACCAGTTCAGACACCGTCAGCTCCGAACGACGGCACAGCGCCAGCAGCTTCAGACGGGTTTCGTCACTCGCCGCCTTCAGCGCCAGTACCAGATCCGCCATGGGCATGCTGCCCCCCGCCCTGGGTGCCAGCGGTGCGGGCGACGGCGTGACGTTTCCGGCGTCAAGTCTGATATGTCTCTGTTCAGCCATTAAATCAGGATATGCACATTTCTTTATGTTCACAAGTGCAATCCTGTGGCCCCAGCGCGACAGATCGGTTGTAGCGGGCCTTTCATGTGACCGCAGGTACGTCCCCGGGCCTCGCGGACCTTGACCTGACGGACCGGTTCGACGTTTCATCCCGCCCGGAACGGATCAGGGAATCATCAAACCATGACTCGAAATGTGTGCTCTCGGCTGCTGGCAATGCTGTTCATGACAACCGCGCTGTTTGCCATGGTGCCAGCCATGTCCGCTGAATCGCCGAAGCAGATGGTCGAGCGGCTGGGCGGATCGGCTGTCACCATACTGGCCGACCCTGAAGTTGCACCGGAGGAGCGGACCCAGCAGTTCGCGGTACTGTTCACCAGGGGCTTCGATCTGCCATTGGTTGCCCGCATCGTGCTGGGTCGCTACTGGCGGGCGGCAACGCCGGAGCAGCAGACCGAGTACGTCGACCTGTTCGAGGAATATGTGATCAACACCTACGCGAACCGGCTGAATTCCTATGCCGGTCAGACCCTGCGCATCACCGGCACCAACCCGATCAGCGACAATGAGACGATGGTGAATTCCGTGATCGAACAGCCCAAGGGCGAGCCCGTGAAGGTCGACTGGCGCGTGCTGGACCGCAGTGGTGATTTGAAGATCGTCGACGTGCTGGTGGAGGGTGTCAGCATGGCCATCAGCCAGCGCTCCGAATTCGGAGCCATCATCGCCAAGAACGGCGGTGATGTGGAGGCATTGCTGGTCCGGCTGCGGCCCCAGAACGGCAAGTAGTCCCGAAGGGTTACGGGAAGCGGGAGGCATGGCCATGGAAGGTTTCGCCAGTGCGGATGATGTCGCCGCACTCCGGGCCCTGATCAGGGATTCCGGTCGGATCGTGTTCTTCACCGGGGCTGGCATCTCCACCGAGTCAGGCATTCCCGACTTCCGCAGCCCCGGTGGTCTCTGGACCAGGAACCAGCCCATCGACTTCGGTGATTTCATCGCGCGGGAGGAGATGCGCCGCGAATCCTGGCGGCGCAAGTTCGCCATGGAGGAAACCTTCGCCAGTGCATCGCCGAACCGGGGCCACCGGGCCGTGGAGAAGCTGATCCGCGACGGCAAGGCCAGCGCCATCATCACCCAGAACGTCGATGGCCTGCATCAGGCCAGCGGCGTGCCGGACGAGAAGGTGATCGAGCTGCACGGCAACTCCACCTATGCCACCTGCCTGGACTGCGGACTGCGGCACGAACTGGACCTGATCCGCAAGCACTTCGAGGCGGACGGCACCCTGCCCCACTGCACGAACTGCGGCGGCATCGTGAAGACGGCCACGATTTCCTTCGGTCAGAGCATGCCGATCGCGGAGATGGAGCGGGCAGAGCGCGAAACGCTGGCCGCCGACCTCTGCATCGTTCTGGGATCATCCCTCGTGGTCTATCCGGCTGCCGGATTCCCGCGGCTGGCGAAGGAGAATGGTGCCGGGCTCGTCATCCTCAACCGCGACCCCACCGACCTGGACCGCTTCGCCGACCTGGTGCTGAACGCGGAGATCGGACCGACCCTCGGCACCGCCGTCAATGTCAACTGAACTGTCCGGCGGCAACGCCATCCGCCCATACCGGACCAGCGACCGCGATCAGGTGATCGAACTCTGGAATGCCTGCGGCCTGACCCGGCCCTGGAACGACCCGACAGCGGACATCCAGCGTTCGCTGGATACGCCGACATCGGAGATCTTCGTCTTTCAGGAAGCGGATCGCATCACCGGGAGCCTGATGGTCGGGTATGACGGCCACCGTGGCTGGATGTACTATCTGGCTGCAGATCCCGCGCAACGCGGCAGGGGCATCGCGAAGGCGCTGGTCGCGGTGGCGGAGGACTTCCTGCGCGGCCAGGGCTGCCCCAAGGTCGAACTGATGGTGCGCACCGACAATACTGCGGCGCTCGGGTTCTACGACCGTCTGGGGTACGAGGCGCAGGACGTCACGGTGCGCGCGAAGTGGCTGAACGGCAACGGGCAGTAGCCGGTTCTGCCAGGCGAACGACTGCCTACCCCCGCACCCGCTCCACCCGCGACATGCCGGGCTCGCCAGCCAGCGCGCTGATGATGTCCGTCAGGTGCTGCACGTCGCGCACTTCGATATCGATCACCATGCGGAAGAAGTCGTCGGTGCGGCGGCTGGTGCTGATGTTGGCGATGTTGCCGTCCTGCTCCGCGATCAGGCTGGTGGTGCGACTGAGCATGCCGCGGCGGTTGGCGATCTCCGCCTCGATCCGCGCCACATAGTTCTGCGACGCCGCCGCATCGCCGCTCCAGCCAGCGTCCAGCCAGCGCTCCGGCACATCCTGATAGAGTTCCAGCGTGGCGCAGTCGATGGCATGAACATGAATGCCCTTGCCCGCGTCATTGATACCGACGATCCGGTCACCGGGGATCGGGTGGCAGCAGGTGGCGAAGGTGACGCCAACGCCCGGCGTCAGCCCCCTGACTGGAACGGCATCGGTCGCAACCGTCTTCTTCGGGCGGGCCAGGAAGCGCCGACGCGAGCGTTCGCTCGGGTACAGCATGCCCAGGACATCGCGGGAGGAAATCGTGCCGGTGCCGACGCCCTCGTAGAGCTCACCCAGGGAATCAAGCCGCAGGGATTGCAGCACGGTCTTGAGGTTCTTTGCCGTGGGTCGGCGGCGTGCGGCCTGGAACGTGGTATCCAGCAGCCGACGCCCCACCTCCTGATGCTCCGCCCGCACCCTCTGGCGGGTGGCGCGGCGGATGGCGCTGCGGGCCTTGCCGGTGACGACGAAGTCCTCCCACAGCGGCTGCGGCGACTGCTCGGTGGAGGTCAGCACCTCGATCTGGTCGCCGTTGCGAAGCTGGGCATGCAGCGGCGCAACGCGGCCATTGACCTTCGCGCCAACGCAGGTGTCGCCCAGATCGGTATGCACGGCATAGGCAAAGTCCACCGGCGTCGCACCCGCAGGCAACTGGATCAGCCGACCCTTGGGCGAAAAGCAGAAGACCTGGTCGGCGTACATGTTCAGTTTCGAGTTTTCCAGGAACTCGTCGAAATCCGATGCCTCGTTCAGGATTTCCAGCAGTTCGCGCAACCAGCGTTCCTGCTCCGCACTGGGCCGCGATCCCTTGCCGCCGCCGGACTTGTAATGCCAGTGCGCGGCAACGCCGAACTCGGCGCGTTCGTGCATCTCGCGGCTGCGGATCTGGATCTCCGTCCGGACCCCCTCCGGCCCCAGTACGACCGTATGCAGCGACTGGTAGCCATTGCGTTTCGGAATCGAGATGTAGTCATCGAACTGGTCCGGCACCATCGGATAGCGCTGATGGATCGCGCCCAGCATGCGATAGCAGGCATCCGCGTCATCGACGATGATGCGGAAGGCATAGACATCGGCAAGCTGCTCGAACGTGATCCGCTTTTCCTGCAGCTTGCGCCAGATCGAGAAGTGGCGTTTCTCCCGTCCCTTGATCTCCGCGATCAGGCCGGTTGTCTTCACCGTCTCCTGCAGGGCAAGTTGCATGCGCAGGATCAGGTTGCCGGCCTGGCGCCGCAATTGTTTCAGCCGCTCGTCGATCGAACCCCAGGCCTTCTGGTCCAGAACCTGGAACGACAGGTCCAGCAGCTCTTCCTTGATGTCGTTCATGCCGACGCGCTCGGCCAGCGGGGCGTAGATCTCCCGGGTTTCCAGAGCGATCCGCTGCGCTTTTTCCGGCTTCAGGTAACTGATCGTGCGCATGTTGTGCAGCCGGTCGGCCAGCTTCACCACCAGCACACGGATGTCATCCGACATGGCCAGCAGCAGCTTGCGGAAATTCTCCGCCTGCTGGGTCTGGTCCGACTTCAGTTCCATCTTGGACAGCTTGGTGACGCCATCGACCAGTTGCGCCACCTGCGGACCGAACTCGCGCTCGATCTCCTCCGGCGTTGCCAGCGTGTCCTCGATGGTGTCATGCAGCAGCGCGGTGACGATGGTCTCGGTATCCAGCCGATAGTTGGTCAGGATGCCCGCCACCTCGACCGGGTGACTGAAATAGGGATCACCGGACGCGCGCTTCTGGCTGCCGTGCGCGCGCACGGCAAAGACATAGGCCTTGTTGATCAGGTCTTCGCGGGCTTTCGGGTCATAGCTCAGGACCCGCTCCACCAACTGCATCTGGCGCATCATGGGGCGAAGCCTATCGCAACACCCGACGATGCGTCATCAGCCGCCGCTCTGGTCGCCTGCGGCCAGGGCAGCAAGTTCACGACGCATGCGTGTGGCGAGGTCGTCCTCTTCCGGCTCGTCGCGCTCCACATGGCGCTGGTAGCTGGCGATCAGGGCATCACCAAGTTCCTTGGTGCTGACCTTCTCTTCCGCAATCTCGCGCAGGGCGACCACCGGGTTCTTGTCGTTGTCGCGCTCGACCAGTATCTCGGAGCCGCTCGAGATCGCACGGGCACGCTGGGCGGCCAGCAGCACGAGGTCGAAACGGTTCGAAACCTTGTCGATACAATCTTCAACGGTAACGCGGGCCATGAAGGCACCTCCGGCACAGGTTGCGCAATTCTGGAAAGATCAGGGTCTCTAACGGCTCGCCGCCGCGCCTGC
>CAXBNO010000248.1:0-5662 GCA_963976775.1 uncultured Kordiimonadales bacterium | reverse complement strand
CATCTCGTGCGAGAACTCGACCTTCGCCGGCCCGACAAGTCCGGAGATCGGTGCGGCGCTGGTGGGCTGTGGCGCGCAGGCGAGGGGGATATGGCCCTCCCCCGCCAGCAGGCCGGATGTGGCGTCCAGCCCGATCCAGCCCGCCCCGGGCAGATAGACCTCGGCCCAGGCATGCAGGTCGGTGAAATCGGACTCAGGGCCGGTCGGCCCTTCGAGCGGTTTCTGGTCCGGCTGCAACTGAATCAGGTAGCCGGAGGCAAAACGGGCTGCCAGACCGACGTTGCGCAGCACCTGCACCATCAGCCATGCCGTGTCGCGGCACGATCCCTTGGCCAGACCCAGGGTCTCCTCGGGCGTCTGCACCCCCGGTTCCATGCGGACGACATAGCCGATCAGCTTCTCGAGGTTCTGGTTCAGGTTGAACAGGAAGTCGACCGTGCGACGCGGGGTGCGGTCAATGCCGTCGAGCAGCGCCTGCAGCAGCGGTCCGACCGGTTCCGGATCCAGATAGGGTTCCAGCGAATCCGCCTCGTCCGGTTCATAGCTGAACGGAAACTCCTCGGCATATTCTTCCACGAAGAAGTCGAACGGGTTCAGCACGGCCATCTCGGCAACCAGGTCGACCTCAACGTGGAAATGGTCCACGGGATCGGGGAACACGACGCGGGCCATGTAGTTGCCCAGCGGGTCCTGCTGCCAGTTGATGAAATGATTCTCCGGCGAGATGCGGAGCGAATAACTCAGAATATTGGTCCGCGTATGAGCCGCGGGGCGGAGCCTGATCGTCTGGGGTGAAAGCGTGACCTTGCGGTCATAGTCATAGATCGTCTTGTGATTGAGTGCCGCATGAATCGGCATTCATTTGCTCCAACAACAATTTATGGGATGCACGCCGTTCGGTGCATTGCACTGCACAATACCGACGCGACCGGGGGGGAGCAAGGACAGCGAAATTAGCCAGCCGGTGTCAGGTATTGAACCGGAAGTGCAGCACATCGCCGTCGCGCACGGTGTAGTCGCGGCCTTCCAGGCGCATCTTTCCGGCATCCTTGGCGCCCTGTTCGCCGCCCAGCGTGACGTAGTCGTCATAGGCGGTGGTCTCGGCGCGGATGAAGCCCTTCTCGAAGTCGGTGTGGATGACACCGGCAGCCTGGGGCGCCAGGGCACCTGACTTCACGGTCCAGGCACGGGCTTCCTTCGGCCCGACGGTGAAGAAGGTCAGCAGGCCGAGCAGGTCGTAGCCAGCGCGGATGATGCGATCCAGCCCGGCATGTTCCAGACCGATCTCGGTCAGGAACATCTCCCGTTCCTCCCGGTCGGCCAGCTGGGCGATCTCCTCCTCGATCCGGGCGGAGACGACCAGCGATCCCGCCCCCTGTGCCGTGGCCATCGCCTCGACGCGGGCGGTATGCTCGTTGCCGGTTCCGGCATCGCCCTCGGCCACGTTGCAGACATAGAGGATCGGCTTCGACGTCAGCAGTTGCAGCGCCCGAAAGCGGGGCATGTCGTCATCATGCACATCCAGCATCCGCGCGGGCTTGCCGTCCCGCAGCAGTTCCAGTGCACCGGCCATCAGTTCCACATCTGCCTTCAACATCTTGTCGCCGGATCGGAACCGCTTCTCCAGCGGCACGTAGCGCTTCTCCAGACTGTCCAGATCGGCAATCATCAGCTCGGTCTCGACCGTCTCCGCGTCCGCCACCGGGTCGATGCGTCCGTCCACATGGGTGATGTCATCATCCTCGAAGCAGCGCAGCACGTGGACGATGGCATCCACTTCACGGATGTGACTGAGGAACTGGTTGCCCAGACCCTCCCCCTTCGACGCGCCGCGCACCAGCCCGGCAATGTCCACGAAGGTGAGCTGGGTCGGAATCAGTTCCTTCGACCCGGCCAGTTCGGCCAGCTTCGACAGGCGCGGATCCGGCACCCCGACCTGGCCGAGGTTCGGCTCGATGGTGCAGAACGGATAGTTCGCCGCCTGCGCCGACGCGGTCTGCGTCAGGGCGTTGAAAAGGGTGGACTTGCCGACGTTGGGCAGACCGACGATCCCGCATTTGAAACCCATCTGCGGCTTCTCCTCACTCAGGCGATTTTTCGGGCTTTGGCGCCGGACACTTCAGCGCCACCTCATTCAGGAACCCCGGAGGGTCTCCGGCACAGAGCTTCGGGGCTGCACCGGCAATCGCATCGACCAGGTCCTCGACATGGGCCCGCTCCGCCTTGCTGAAATCCGAGAGCACGTAGTGGCTTACCAGGTCCTTGTGGCCGGGGTGGCCGATCCCCAGCCGGACCCGCTGGAAATCCGGTCCCATGTGCCCGGCGATGGAGCGGATGCCATTGTTGCCGGCATGACCGCCGCCGACCTTCACCCTCACCCTGCCGAAGGCCAGATCCAGCTCGTCATGAAACACGGTGATCCGGTCAAGGCCGAGCTGGAAGAAACGGGCTGCTTCCTGCACGGATCGACCGGATTCATTCATGTAGGTGGTCGGGCGCAGGAGGATGAGCCTGTCAGCGCCGAGGCGAAGTTCCGCCACATCCCCCTGGAACTTGCTGCGCCAGGGAGAGGCACGCTGCACCTCGGCCAGCCGGGTTATGGCCATGAAGCCGATATTGTGGCGATTCCCGGCATAGCGTGCGCCGGGATTGCCGAGACCAACGAAGAGACGCATGTCGGAACCTCCCTGCGGAGGCGGCGATCAATCCTCCGCCTTTTCCTCGCCCTCGCCGGTCTCTTCCTCATCAACGTCTGCAGCCTCGGCCTCGGCTTCGGCGGCGGCTTCCGCAGCTTCGTCCACAACGGCGGAGGAACCGGTGATCGTGGCAATCGTGAAGTCACGATCCGTGATCGTTGCTTCCACATCGCCCGGCAGCTTCACGTCGCTGATCTTCAGCGAGTCACCGATGTCGGTGCCGGTGAGATCGATCTCGATGAACTCGGGGATATGGTCGTTGGGGCAGAGCAGCTCGACCTCATGGCGGACGATATTCAGCACACCACCGCGCTTCAGGCCTGCGCTCAGTTCCTCGTTCGCGAAGTGAACCGGCACCATGACCGCGATCTTGGCGTCATCCGCCAGACGCAGGAAATCGACATGCAGCGGATCATCGCTCACCGGATGCAACTGCACGTCGCGGGGCAGGCAACGCTGCTTGCGGCCATCCAGCTGAAGCTCGTAAACGCGGCCCATGAAGCCACCGCGGTTGAGTTCCTTGACGACGACACGACGGTCAACGGCCACCAGGGCCGGTTCGCGGTCATTGCCATAGACGACACCCGGAACCATGCCCGACTGCCGAAGCGCCCTCACGCCTCCGGTTGTCGTGCGTTCACGTACGCTGACTTCGATCACATCCGTATCCGACATCGTCTCAACTCCTTGTAGCGCCTGGCCCCTGGCATCTCGCCAGTGCTGTTGCGCCGTGCCGGTCAGGGGCCCTTGCCCGCAACCGCTTCATTCCCTGGTCTGCAGGCCATGGCCTGCACGAATTCAGTCAAACAGGCTCGACACCGAGGTCTCGGTGGAGATGCGCTTGATCGCCTCTGCCAGCAGGGACCCGATCGGAACCTGCCGGATCTTCGGCTCGTTCTCGACCTCGTCCGTTGCCCGGATCGAGTCGGTAACCACCAGCGACTCCAGCGAAGAGTCGGACACGCGCTTGACCGCGCCACCCGACAGGACGCCGTGAGACACATAGGCAGACACCGACAGGGCACCCCGTTCGAGCAGCGCTGTCGACGCGTTGCAGAGCGTGCCCGCACTGTCGACAATGTCGTCAACAAGAATGCAGTGACGCCCGTCAACATCGCCGATGACGTTCATCACTTCAGACACACCCGCCTGTTCGCGGCGCTTATCCACGATGGCGAGGTCCGCGTCAAGGCGCTTGGCGAAGTAGCGCGCGCGAACCACGCCGCCCACATCCGGTGAAACCACCATCAGGTCCCGATCGCCCAGATTGTCCTTGATGTCGCTGACCAGTGCCGGTCCGCCGTAGAGGTTGTCGGTCGGGATATCGAAGAAGCCCTGGATCTGTCCGGCGTGAAGGTCGACGGTCAGAACCCGGTCCGCCCCCGCCTTCTCGATCAGGTTCGCCACCAGCCTGGCGGAAATCGGTGTGCGCGGTCCCGGCTTCCGGTCCTGCCGGGCATAGCCGAAATAGGGCAGGACAGCGGTGATGCGGCGCGCCGAGGCCCGACGCAGCGCGTCGATGCAGATCAGCAGTTCCATCAGGTGATCGTTGGCCGGGAACGACGTGGACTGAACGACGAAGGCGTCCTCCCCCCGCACGTTCTCGTGGATCTCCACATACACTTCCTCATCCGCGAAACGCTTCACGGACGCATTCGTCAGACGGACGCCCAGATAATCGGCAATCTGGGCGGCCAGGGCAGGGTTGCTGTTCCCGGCGAGAACCTTCATGGGGCTGTTCGTCAATCTGTGGCAAAGCGGGCGGCGGCGGAAGCGGGACGTTTATCAGCCCGCCCCTGTACTGTCCATGAGGCATGACAGAATTCTGACATGGCCAGACCGCTTTCAACCCCGGTCAGCGGCCAGCGCCTCCAGTATGCGCGCCAGGTCGGGGGCTGCCGCGCCGGCGGCGAGGTCGGCAATGTCGCCCCAGCGGCGATTCAGCCGGCCGGCCGGCACGGTATTCTGCTGCTCCAGCCGCCCCCGCTCCCGCCCCGTGGCGTCCCGCACCAGCCAGAGCAGCGTCACCCGGTCACTGCTCCTGTCCGCCGGGGCCACCGCGACATGCAGTTCAAGCGTGGCGCGGGTCGCGTCGGAGGCGGGCCCCAGCGTCAGCCCCTGTTTCCCCAGTGCCGCCCTGATGGCAGTGTCCAGCGCCCGGTTGCCATCGCCCGGCGCGCCGGAGATGCCTGCCAGCGCGATGCGCGCCGGGGGCTGCACTTGCTCGGCCACGGGCAGGTCCCCGTTCACCAGTCGCACCAGATGTGCCGCCACTGTCACCGCCAGGCTCCGGATCGCGACGGGACGGGCCGTCGTCCAGTCCGCCGCTGCCACCTGCTCCACATGATCGAGACTGTCCGTCGCCGCGCCGGACGGATCCAGCAGGGTCCAGCGAAATGCCAGCGTCGTGTCCGGCCCGTCCCCGCGCAACCGTCGAACCTCGCCTGCGAGCTGATAGCGGTTGGGGATAGTCGCGGTCGTCGCGGCAATCTCCGCCTTCTGCAGTTCGATCACCACCCGGTCGGACAGCGCATCGAGGGGAACCGCATCAGTGCCCAGAAGCGGCAGCACGACCAGAGCAATGCTCGGGCCTGGTGCGCGCGCGACCACCGCCGTCTTCTGACCCGATGGCCGAAAGGGCTGCGGCACCTGCCCGCATGCCGTCACCAGCACTGTCAGGAGCAGGAGAAGGGCCGCGGACCGATGTCCGATGGGCTCAGAAAAGGACACAGCTCGCCATCGAAACCAGCAGGAAGAAGAAGATCAGCACGCAGAGCAGATGATACGCATAGTGCCAGACCCGTTGGCCGATGGAGGCGTGAACCGGCAGTGCCATGACCTGTTCCCCCTCAGCCGAGCCGCATGCCGCCGGCGCCGGCGAAGCGCTGGTAGAGCGGGTAAAGCACGGCGATGCAGAGCAGGAGCAGCATGGCGAGCGCCGCCGCCAGACCCCAGTTGGCGGTGTT
>CAXBNO010000247.1:0-5718 GCA_963976775.1 uncultured Kordiimonadales bacterium | reverse complement strand
CTCGTCAGCGCCGAGGAGGGCTCCGACGATCACGTCGCGTCCGGTACGCAGGCCGCCATCGACCTGCACCGCGATCCGGCCCCGCAGCCGGTTCAGCACCAGTGCCTGCTGGGTCTCGGCAAGGCCGATCTCCCACGGGCTGCCGGCATGCTTGATGGAGGTCAGCGGACTTGCACCCGTGCCGCCTTCATAGCCGGAGATGGTCACATGGTCGGCCTTCGCCTTGGAGACACCGGCCGCGACCACGCCGACGCCCACTTCGGACACCAGCTTCACCGACACGTCGCCCGCCGGGTTCACGTTCTTCAGGTCATAGATCAGCTGCGCCAGATCCTCGATGGAATAGATATCGTGGTGCGGCGGCGGGGAGATCAGGCCCACGCCCGGTGTCGAATGGCGCACGCGCGCGATCACCTTGTCGACCTTGTGTCCGGGCAGTTGGCCACCCTCACCGGGCTTGGCGCCCTGGGCCATCTTGATCTGCATCATGTCCGAGTTGACGAGATACTCCGCCGTCACGCCGAACCGGCCCGACGCGATCTGCTTGATCGCCGAACGCTCGGAGTCGCCGTTCGCCATTCTGACGAAACGCTCCGGCTCCTCGCCGCCCTCGCCGGTGTTCGACTTGCCGCCGATCCGGTTCATGGCGATGGCGAGGGTGGTATGCGCCTCCCGGCTGATGGAGCCGAAGGACATTGCACCGGTGGAGAACCGCTTCACGATTTCGGTGGCAGGCTCGACCTCCTCCAGCGGCACCGGTTCCTCGGCGAGGTGGATGTCGAACAGGCCGCGCGGCGTCAGCAACTGCTTGCTCTGGTCGTTGATGATGCGCGCATATTCCCGGTACTTGTCCTGGGCGTCGCCGCGCACCGCGTGCTGCAGCAGGCCAACCGTCTCCGGCGTCCAGACATGCGCGTCACCACGGATACGGAACGCATAGTCACCGCCGACATCCAGCGCATTGCGATAGATCGGCACGTCCTCGTACGCCAGCCGATGCCGTTCCACCGTTTCCGCCGAAAGCACATCCAGGCCGACGCCTTCGATGCGGGTATGGGTGCCCGGGAAATAGGTCGCGACAAAGCTGCTCGACAGACCGACAGCGTCGAAAATCTGCGCGCCGCAATAGGACTGGTAGGTGGAGATGCCCATCTTGGACATGACCTTCAGGATGCCCTTGCCCAACGCCTTGATGTAGTTCTTGTGGAGGCGCTTCTCCTCATCCGGGGCGATCCCCGGATGCATGTCGGTCAGGGTCTCGAAAGCGAGCCATGGATTGATGGCCTCCGCCCCGTACCCGGCCAGAACACAGAAATGGTGCACTTCGCGGGCCTCGCCGGTCTCGATGACCAGCCCGACCGAGGTGCGAAGTCCATTGCGCACCAGATGATGGTGAACCGCCGAGGTCGCCAGCGCGGCCGGGACCGGCACACGGTCCATGTCGACGGCACGGTCGGACAGGATGATGATGTTCTCGCCGCGCTCGACACAATCCTGCGCCTCCCGCTGCAGGGCACTGATCCGGCGCGCCATGCCCTGGGGTCCTTCCTGGCGGGGGAAGGTGATATCCAGCGTCTGTGCGTGGAAGTCGTTCGTCGGCACATCCTCGATATGGCGGATACGCTCCAGATCCTCGTTGGTCAGGATCGGCTGCGAGACCTCCAGCTTCAGATGCGCGCCGCCACCAAGACCCAGCAGGTTCGGGCGCGGACCGATGAAGCTGGTGAGGGACATCACCAGTTCCTCGCGGATCGGATCGATCGGCGGGTTCGTCACCTGCGCGAAGAGCTGCTTGAAATAGTTGTAGAGCGGCTTGCCCTTGGACGACAGCGCCGGAATCGGCGTGTCATTGCCCATGGAACCGATGGCTTCCGCCCCGGTCTCCGCCATGGGTTCCATCAGGAACTTCAGGTCTTCCTGCGTGTAGCCGAACACCTGCTGCATATCCAGCATGGTGGTCCGGTTCGGCTTCATCGGCGGCATGGCCGGTGGCAGGTCGCTGATCTTCAGCTGGCTGTCCGCAACCCACTTGCCATAGGGCTTGCTGGCCGCGATCTCTGCCTTCAGCGCCTCGTCGGAGACGATCTCGCCCCTTTCCGTGTCGATCAGCAGCATCTTGCCCGGCTGCAGCCGCCACTTCTGGCGAATGCGCTCCTCCGGTACCGGCAGCGTTCCGGCTTCCGAGGCAAGGATGACGCGATCATCGTCGGTGACGATGTAGCGGGCCGGGCGCAGACCGTTGCGGTCCAGCGTGGCACCAATCTGGCGGCCATCGGTAAAGGCGACGGCGGCAGGGCCGTCCCATGGCTCCATCAGGGCGGCGTGGTACTCGTAGAATGCCTTCTGCGCCGGATCCATCAGCGGATTGTTGTCCCAGGCTTCCGGGATCAGCATCATCATGGCATGGCTGAGCGGGTAGCCACCGGCCACCAGCAGTTCCAGCGCATTGTCGAAGCTGGCGGAATCGGAAACGCCATCGGCGATCAGCGGCCACAGCTTCTTCAGGTCATCGCCCAGCACCTCCGACTTCAGCGCCTTGCCACGCGCCGCCATCCAGTTGACGTTGCCGCGCGCGGTATTGATCTCGCCATTGTGGCAGATCAGACGGAACGGATGCGCCAGCGACCAGGCCGGGAAGGTGTTGGTGGAGAAGCGCTGATGCACCAGCGCCAGCGCCGAAGAGAACCGCGGATCGGTCAGATCCTTGAAGTAGCTGCCGATCTGTTCCGCCAGCAGCATGCCCTTGTAACAGACGACCCGGGACGAACTGGTGGTGATGTACAGCATGCCGGCTTCGCGGTGATTGATCTTGCGCGACTCGATGGCCGCCTGCTTGCGGATGACGAACAGCTTGCGCTCGAACGCGTCCTGATCCGGCAATGCCGGATCACGGGCGATGAACATCTGGCGGATCACCGGCTCCACGGCCAGCACGCTCTCGCCGATGCCATTGCGATCCACAGGCACCTCGCGCCAGCCGAGCACGCGCTGTCCCTCGGCCACCGCGTAGCGCTCCAGCATGTTCTCGCAGAGCACGCGAATGTCGGGATCCTTGGGCAGGAAGATGTTCAGGACACCGTAGTGACCGGCCTCCGGCAGTTCGAAATCACAGACCTCTCGGAAGAACGCGTCAGGAATCTGGACCAGGATACCCGCGCCGTCGCCTTCGAGAGGATCAGCACCGACAGCACCCCTATGGGTCAGATTCACGAGAACCTGCAGACCCTGCGAGACAATGTCGTGCGATTTTCGCCCCTTGATATCGACAACAAATCCGATACCGCACGCATCATGCTCGTTGCGTGGATCGTAGAGGCCCTGCTCGGGCGGCAGGCCGTAGGCGCGAGGCGTCCCACTCTGTCGCGTCATGCCATCTCCATCGTCTCAACAGAAGCCGTGCTCAAGGGGCCAGACGTGCTGTGCGGAGCACGGCCGTCGTCGGCCCGACGGCGGTCGCGGCATTCGAATGCCAGTTTGTTTTGGGGATACGACCGTCAGGATACTGCGCATGGAACCCGCACAATACCTGTTCATGGACCGGCCCCCCGGATCTCGCCCATGGTCGGAAGCGAGCGCAGCTTTATGTCAGAGACACTGACCCTTTGCAAGCTCCCGCATGTGTACCGTCTCCGGCACGCGGCTAGAACCAGCATCGCACCACGAACGCCGACGACAATCAAGCATCCTGCGACAGGGGGCCCGAACGCCCGGTTTTCCGCTCATGGCGGCCTTGTCCGGAGCACGCATTACGGTTCGTTGACACCCTCAGTCCGCCTTACTATTGTGCGCCGCACCATCGCAGGGCCCGTTTTCGGGCGTGTCCGATGGCAGCATTTTCAAGTACGGTGTGGGGCTGCGCAGCGCTCCACGCTGCGTTTACGGTTCCGACAATATTGGGGAAAACGACCAGATGAAGGTACTCGTCGCTGTCAAGCGCGTGGTCGACTACAACGTGAAGGTGCGGGTGAAAGCCGACCAGAGCGGTATCGATCTCGCCAACGTCAAGATGTCCATGAACCCGTTCGACGAGATCGCGGTCGAGGAAGCAGTGCGGCTGAAGGAAGCCGGCACCGCAACCGAGGTCATTGCGGTCTCCATCGGCGTTCAGCAGGCGCAGGAAACCATCCGTACCGCGCTCGCCATGGGCGCTGATCGCGGCATCCTCATCAAGTCCGATGATGAAGTGCAGCCGCTGGCCGTGGCCAAGCTGCTGAAGGCGGTCTGCGATGAGGAGAAGCCGGACCTGGTGATCCTGGGCAAGCAGGCGATCGACGATGACTCCAATCAGACCGGCCAGATGCTGTCGGCGCTGCTGGGCTGGAGCCAGGGCACCTTCGCCTCCGAGGTCAAGATCGACGGCGACCATGCCAACGTGACGCGCGAAGTCGATGGCGGCCTGATGACGGTCAAGGTCAGGATGCCGATGATCGTCACCACGGACCTGCGCCTGAACGAGCCGCGCTATGCCAGCCTGCCGAACATCATGAAGGCGAAGAAGAAGCCGATCGACATGAAGGAAGCGGCTGATCTGGGTGTCGATATCGCACCGCGCCTGAAGACCGTGAAGGTCACCGAGCCGCCGAAGCGTCAGGGCGGCATCAAGGTCGAGAGCATCGCGCAACTGGTCGACAAGCTGAAGAACGAAGCGGGGGTGATCTGATGAGCATTCTGGTAGTTGCAGATCATGACAATGCAGTACTGAACCCGGCGACCCTGTCGGCGGTGACCGCAGCATCCGAAATGGGCGGCGACGTGCATGTGCTGGTCGCGGGCAGCGGTGCCGGTGCCGTGGCGGCGGAGGCCGCGAAGGTCGCCGGTGTCGCCAGGGTGCTGCATGCCGACGGCGCCCATCTGGAGCATCAGCTGGCGGAGCCGGTTGCAGCCCTGATCGCCGGTCTTGCCGGTGACTACAGCCACATCGTTGCCGCCGCGACGACCTCCACCAAGAACATCTTCCCGCGCGTCGCGGCCCTGCTGGATACCCAGCAGATCTCCGAGATCATCGCGGTGGAGAGCGCCGATACCTTCGTGCGCCCGATCTATGCCGGCAACGCCCTGGCGACCGTGCAGTCGAGTGACAAGACAAGGGTCATCACCGTGCGCCCGACCAACTTCGCCAAGGCGGATGCGGAGGGCGGCTCTGCCGACGTGTCGGAAGTCGGCGCGGGCGAGGATCCGGGCCTTTCGAGCTATGTCGGTGCGGAGCTTTCCAAGTCGGACCGCCCGGAACTGGCAGCCGCCAAGATCGTCATCTCGGGCGGTCGCGGCATGCAGAACGGCGACAACTTCGAGATGCTCTACAAGGTCGCCGACAAGCTGGGGGCCGCCGTCGGCGCCAGCCGCGCGGCTGTCGATGCCGGCTTCGTGCCGAACGACATGCAGGTCGGTCAGACCGGCAAGGTCGTGGCGCCGGAACTGTATGTTGCCGTCGGTATTTCCGGTGCCATCCAGCATCTGGCCGGCATGAAGGATTCGAAGGTCATCGTCGCCATCAACAAGGATGAGGAGGCGCCGATCTTCCAGGTTGCCGACTATGGCCTGGTGGCCGACCTGTTCCAGGCGGTGCCGGAGCTCGAGCAGGCCCTTTGATCCAACGACGACCGGGTCGGCATGTTGCGCATGCCGCTGCGTGCCGACCCGCTTTCCCTTTCCAGTTCCTGACAGATGGATGACAGCCGGATGAGTGACTCCTTTGAAATCCGCTCGGTCGGTGTGATC
>CAXBNO010000246.1:0-5743 GCA_963976775.1 uncultured Kordiimonadales bacterium | reverse complement strand
CCCGCAACAAGCGCCGCGTTGGGGATGTCCTGGAGCGGCTGGCAGAGCGTATCGGCTACCGTGTCGTGCCGGGCCTGACGGAGCGTGTGATCTACAGGGAACTGTTCCTGGACGGACTGACCCTGCTGGACGTCATGGCAGAAGGATCCGGGGTGGATGTGACCATGTCGCATCTGGCAGCGCGTCAGGAACTGCGTGACCTGATGGATTCGCTGAACCTGGCAATGCCGGTATCGGCGGAAGCCATGACAGCCTGATGGCGGCACCGCCGATTCAGGCGTTGACAGGATACCGGGTGGCCCCTATACGTCCGGCTCCGCGGTCAAAGTGCTTTTTGGCCGCGTTTTCCTGTTTGAATACGGGAACAGAATTTTACACAGAACGGGCACCGGATAGCTGATGTCAAAGCGGATTAGTGCGAAGTACAAGATCGATCGCCGGATGGGCGAAAACATCTGGGGTCGTCCGAAGAGCCCGGTGAACCGGCGCGACTACGGTCCGGGCCAGCATGGCCAGACCGGCAAGCGGAAGAAGGTTTCCGACTTCGGCCTGCACCTGCGCGCGAAGCAGAAGCTGAAAGGCTACTACGGCAGCATCACCGAGAAGCAGTTCCGCCGCATCTACGGCGAGGCGGTGCGTCGCCGCGGTGATACCTCCGAGAACCTGATCGGCCTGCTGGAGTCGCGTCTGGACGCAGTGGTCTACCGGATGAAGCTGGTGCCGACGGTCTTCGCCGCGCGCCAGTTCGTCAATCATGGCCACGTGAAGGTCAACGGTCGCCGCGTCAATATCCCGAGCTATCGCTGCAAGGAAGGCGATGTGATCGAGGTCCGTGAGAAGTCGCGGGAGATGGGGCTGATCCTGGAAGCGGTCGACTCGGTCGAGCGTGATGTTCCGGACTACATCAACATCGACCACGAGAAGCTGCGCGGTGAATTCATCCGGGTGCCGAAGCTGGCCGATGTGCCTTACCCGGTGCAGATGGAACCCAACCTGGTCATCGAGTACTACTCGCGCTGATCAGGGGCCTGCGGGCCAGCACTGAAGAATCCGGAACGGCGTCGCGAAAGCGGCGCCGTTTCCCGTTTCGGGTCGGAGTCAGATGGGCAGCCATTGTCACGAACCTCGATGGTGATACCGTCTGCGTGATGGCGGGCGATGACCCGATATCTCCGCATCCATGCCCGAGTATTGCACCGCGTTAGAGCGGTCCAATGTTTGATCGCATCACCGGCCCACTCCCCCACCCGGCCACCCACGAGAGTATCCTTATGGGTGGCCGGGTGGGGGAGTGGGCCGGTGCCGATTCCATCATTTGATGGATCGATCTAGCCAGCAGATCGGGCGTGTCATTGCAGGCCCTTGCCGCCTTTCCGGACCGGGTCGGCGAGGTCGTTGAACAGGCCAGTCCTGACACAGAGATCAGTCCTGCTCGACGACCGGCCCCCTGTCGCTGGACGGCATCCTTGGTGAACCGTCTTCGTTGCGGGCAGGCACTGACTCCGGCGTGCCGAAGGGCATGGTCTCGACGTAGATCGACGATGACGGGAATGCGAACGCGGTTCCGGCATCCTCCACCAGGGTCTTCAGGTGATAGAGCAGGTCTTCCTTCACCTGCATCCACTCGGCCCACTTCGTCGTCGTGGTGAAGCAGTAGAGCATGATGTCGATGGAGGAGCTGTTGAAGCTGTCGGCATGGATCAGCGTCGAGACCTTGGCCGGGTCGGTCTCGAAATCGTCGTTGTTGCGGATATAGTCATTCAGGCCATCGACGACCTGCTTCAGTTGTTCGTTGGTCGTTCGGTACTCCAGCCCGACCATCCAGTAGATCCGGCGGTTGGTCATGCGGGAGAAGTTGGTCACCGCAGTGTCGGCCAGGCCGGAATTCGGCACTGTCACCAGGGCCTTGTCGAAGCGGCGGATCTTGGTGGTGCGGAAGCCGACGGTCTCTACCGTGCCCTCGATGTCTTTCGTCTTGATCCATTCCCCTTCGACGAAGATCTTGTCCAGGAAGATCGCCACACCACCGAAGAGGTTGGAGATCAGGTTCTGCGCACCGAAGGCGACCGCCATGCCGATCAGGCCGAGGCCGCCCAGCACCGCGCCGATGTTGAAATCCCACTCCTGCAGGATCGCGGCGGCACCCAGCACTGTGATGATGACGCGGATCAGGCGGACAGCGAAGTTCTTCAGCGTCGCCGCCATGCCTTCGCCGCCGACGGACGTGATTGCCCGGTCCAGCACGAAGGACAGCGGGCCGACGCAGCGGTAGAAGGTCCAGAAGATGGTGAAGGCGATCAGGGACCGCACCACCTTGGCCATCGCAACGTCGATTTCCTCCGGCAGGGGCGCGACGCGGCTGGCCAGAAACAGACCGATGACAAGGAAGACAAAGCGGATCGGGCCGCTGAGGGCGACAACGATCTCGTCGTCGAAGCGATTGCTGCTGCGCCCGACCAGATGCTCCAGCATCTTCAGCAGGAAACCACTGACCAGCCCCCGCAGCACCACGAATGCCATGAAGACGCCAATGGCAACGATGATCCTGTCGGCCTCGACACCAAAGGCACCCTGGTCCCAGACTTCACGTACCTGGGCCCAGAACTGGCCAAGCTCGTTCATTGCTGCCCCTCAGTCCTGCTGCGTTCGATCAGGACTCGGTGTATCAGGCCGCTTCGGTGAAGGCGACGCCCTTTTCCCGGAACAGCTGCGGCAGCTCGCCCGACTCGGCCATCTCGCGAACGATGTCGCAGCCGCCGACGAATTCGCCCTTCACGTAGAGCTGCGGGATGGTCGGCCAGTCGGAGTACTCCTTGATGCCCTGGCGGATGTCGGCATCCTCCAGCACGTTGACGGAGGAGAACTTGACCCCGAAGTAGCTCAGGATCTGGACTGTTGCGGCGGAGAAACCGCACTGCGGGAAGACCGGCGTACCCTTCATGAACAGGACAACGTCGTTGGACTTCACTTCCGTCTCGATGCGGTCATTGGTGGCCGTATCTGTCATGTATCTGATCCTTCTCGGAAAATGTGCCGTTGGATGGGTTCGCCGGCGTCAGGCCGGTGCGGATGTCTGCAGGGCGAGGGCATGCAGCTCTCCCCCCATCCTTCCGCGCAGGGCCTTGTAGACGAGTTGATGCTGCTGCACGCGGGACTTGCCCGCGAAGGCCGAGGAGACGACATGGGCAGCATAGTGATCGCCATCGCCGGCCAGGTCGGTGATCGTCACCTCCGCGTCCGGCAGGGCATCGCGGATCAGGGCCTCGATCTCGCCCGGGTCCATTGCCATGTCATTCCTCCATCAGATCGGTTCGTCGTACAGATGCCGTCGGCACTGTCAGGAAACGGCAGCCGCCGCCATGTGCTCGGGCAACGTCCGTTCATGCACATCCCGCAATGCCGCGACGGATATGGTCAGGCAACCGCTGACAGTCAACTCGGCACCGCCGGTTTCACCCAGGATCGTCGCCTTCACGCCGCTGGCTTCAGCCATTGCCAGGATCACATCGGGATTCGTCACAGTCACCAGGTATCGTGCCTGATCTTCACCGAACAGGAAAGCGTGCGGGGCCACATCCGATTCCGGCAGGTCGATGCTGGCACCGATTCCGCCCGCCATCGCCATCTCGGCAAGCGCCACCGCCAGCCCGCCGTCGGAAAGGTCATGGCAGGCTGTTGCCAGTCCGCTGCGGATCATGCCCCGGACCACGTCCCCGGTGCGCCGCTCCTGCGCCAGATCGACCGGCGGGGGCGGGCCCTCGGCGCGGGTCAGGATATCGCGCAGATACAGGCTCTGGCCCAGATGGCCATGGGTTTCCCCCAGCAGCACGATGGTCTGACCCGCCTCCGGGAATGCCATGCCGACGCGCTGGCTCGCATCCTTCAGCAGACCGACACCACCGATGGCGGGTGTGGGCAGGATGCCGACGCCATTGGTTTCATTGTAAAGGGAGACATTGCCGGAGATGACCGGGAACTGCAGCACCTTGCAGGCTTCGCGCATCCCCTCGATGCAGCCCACGAACTGGCCCATGATCTCGGGGCGTTCCGGGTTGCCGAAGTTGAGGCAATCGGTGATCGCCAGCGGCGTGGCCCCGACCGCAGTGATGTTGCGCCAGCATTCGGCGACGGCCTGGCGGCCACCCTCGACAGGGTCGGCGAAGCAATAGCGCGGGGTGACATCGGTGGAGATCGCCAGCGCCTTGTTGGTGCCGTGCACACGCACCAGCGCCGCGTCACCACCCGGCCAGGCGATGGTGTCGGCCATGACCATGTGATCGTACTGTTCCCATATCCAGCGGCGCGAACAGCCATCGAAGCCGCCGACCAGGCGCATCAGCGCATCGGCCATGTCATTTGGTGCCGGTGCATCAGCCGGGGCGAGGGGAGCACGCGGTTCGGTCCGCTGCCACGGGCGCTCATAGGCCGGTGCGTCATCGACCAGCGGACGCACAGGTATGTCCCCGACCGTCCTGCCGCCCTGCTTCAGGGTGAAGCGACCCGTATCGGTCAGATGGCCGACGACGGCAAACTCGACATCCCACTTGGCGAAGATTGCGCGGGCCACATCCTCCTGACCCGGTTCCAGCACCATCAGCATGCGTTCCTGGCTCTCGGAGAGCATGATCTCGTAGGCGCTCATGTTGGTTTCGCGCTGGGGCACCTTGTCCAGGTCCAGTTCCAGCCCGACACCACCCTTGTCCGCCATCTCGACCGACGAACAGGTCAGCCCCGCCGCGCCCATGTCCTGGATGGCGACGATGGCATCCGTTGCCATCAGTTCCAGACAGGCTTCCAGCAGCAGCTTCTCGGTGAACGGGTCGCCGACCTGCACCGTGGGGCGTTTCTCCTCCGACTGGTCGTCGAACTCGGCGGAGGCCATGGTAGCGCCGTGGATGCCGTCGCGACCGGTGCGGGATCCGACATAGACCACCGGATTGCCGATGCCTGCGGCGGCCGAATAGAAGATGCGGTCGGTCCTTGCCAGTCCGACACACATGGCATTGACCAGGATGTTGCCGTTGTAGGCGGGGTCGAAGTTCACCTCCCCGCCCACCGTCGGCACGCCCATGCAGTTGCCATAGCCGCCGATGCCGGCCACGACACCGTTGACCAGCTGCCGCGTCTTCTGATGATCCGGCGCACCGAAGCGCAGCGCGTTCATGTTGGCCACCGGGCGGGCACCCATGGTGAAGACATCGCGCATGATGCCGCCCACGCCCGTCGCCGCGCCCTGATAGGGCTCGATGAAGGACGGGTGGTTGTGGCTCTCCATCTTGAAGATCGCCGCATCGCCGTCGCCAATGTCGATGATGCCGGCATTCTCGCCCGGTCCGCAGATCACCCAGGGGGCTTCCGTCGGCAGGGTCTTCAGCCAGACCCGCGATGACTTGTAGGAACAATGCTCCGACCACATGACGGAAAAGATGCCCAGTTCGGTCAGGTTCGGCTCCCGGCCAAGGGCACTCTTCACCCGCGCATATTCTGCCACCGTCAGGCCGTGTTCGGCCACGATCTCCGGCGTGATCTCGATGCTGTCGGGATCGCTGCTCATGCCAGGTTCTCCACCAGTGACCGGAACATGGCCGCGCCGTCCGTGCCGCCCAGATCCGGGTCCGCCGCCCGCTCCGGATGTGGCATCATGCCGAGCACGCGCCGGTTCGCGGACAGGATCCCCGCGATGTCGCGGCGGGATCCGTTCGGATTGTCATTGTCATAGCGGAAGGCCACCAGACCCTCACCC
>CAXBNO010000245.1:0-5762 GCA_963976775.1 uncultured Kordiimonadales bacterium | reverse complement strand
GGGAGGGGGAGAGGGATGGAACAGGCCACGAAACCATTCATGCCCTTATAGCCGCTGCGGTTCGGGAGTCGCCAGAAGAGTCTGGCTGCGACGTCAGGGGACTCGCCTTGGGGGCACGTGCTCCCTATGTTCCTGTTTCAGGAAATGCACGGGCGACCCAGCCCCTGCCAGGCGCTTCCCCCGGAATGGTGGTTTGTAGATGCAGAAGATGATCAGCGTCCGTGGGGCGCGGGAACATAATCTGAAGGGTATCGACGTCGATATCCCCCGCGACAAGCTGGTCGTGATTACCGGCCTGTCCGGGTCCGGCAAGTCGTCGCTGGCATTCGACACGATCTATGCCGAGGGGCAGCGGCGCTATGTCGAGAGCCTGTCCGCCTATGCCCGGCAGTTCCTGGAACTGATGCAGAAGCCGGACATGGACAGCATCGAGGGCTTGAGCCCCGCGATCTCCATCGAACAGAAGACCACCTCCAAGAACCCGCGATCGACCGTCGGCACGGTGACGGAGATCTACGACTACATGCGCCTGCTGTGGGCGCGGGTCGGCATCCCCTACTCCCCCGCCACGGGCCTGCCCATCGAGAGCCAGACGATCAGCCAGATGGTCGACCGCATCGTGGCAATGCCGGAGGGAACGCGGCTGTACCTGCTGGCCCCCATCGTGCGCGGGCGCAAGGGTGAGTACCGCAAGGAGTTCCGTGACCTGCGCAAGCAGGGCTTCCAGCGCGTCAAGGTGGACGGGGAGCTGTACGAACTCGACGACATGCCGACGCTCGACAAGAAGCTGAAACATGACATCGACGTGGTGGTGGACCGCGTCGTGGTGCGCGACGACATCGCCACCCGCCTGGCCGATTCGCTGGAGACGGCACTGTCGCTCACCGATGGCATCGCGGTGACGGAGAATGCGGATGATGGCGAGCGGACGATCTTCTCCGCCAAGTTCGCCTGCCCGGTTTCCGGTTTCACCATCGACGAGATCGAACCGCGCCTGTTCTCCTTCAACAATCCCTTCGGCGCCTGCCCGGCCTGTGACGGGCTGGGGACGGAGATGTATGTCGATCCGGATCTGGTGGTGCCCGACACCACCCTGACCGTGCGTGGTGGCGCGATTGCCCCCTGGTCCAGGACAACCAGTCCCTATTACCTGCAGACGCTGGACAGCATCCTGCGCCACTATCGGCAGTCATCCAGCACGCCCTGGGAGGAACTGCCGAAGAACGTGCAGGACGTGCTGCTGTTCGGTTCCGGCGATGAAACCATCGAGTTCACCTATGACGACGGCATGCGCAGCTACAGCACCAACAAGAGCTTCGAGGGTGTTGTGCGGAACCTGGAACGGCGCTGGAAGGAAACCGATTCATCGCGGATGCGGGAGGAGATCGAGCATTTTCAGGCTGTTACCCATTGTTCGGTCTGCGAGGGCCATCGCCTGAAACCGGAAGCGCTGGCGGTGAAGATCGACGGCATTCACGCCGGGCACGCAGCCAGGTTCTCCATCCTGGAAGCCGCCAACTGGTTCAATGCGCTGAACGGCAAGCTGTCGCCGAAGCAGCAGGAGATCGCCGGTCGCATCCTGAAGGAAATCAACGAACGTCTGGGCTTTCTGGTCAATGTCGGGCTGGAATATCTGACCCTCTCGCGCAACTCCGGCACCCTGTCCGGCGGCGAGAGCCAGCGCATCCGCCTGGCCTCCCAGATCGGGTCAGGCCTGACCGGTGTGCTCTATGTGCTCGACGAACCGTCCATCGGGCTGCACCAGCGCGACAATGCGCGACTGCTGGAGACGCTGAAAAACCTGCGTGACCTGGGCAATACCGTGATCGTGGTGGAGCATGACGAGGAAGCGATCCTGGCCGCCGACCATGTCATCGACATCGGCCCGCTGGCGGGCATGCATGGCGGTGAACTGATCGCGGAGGGCACGCCGGAAAAGGTGATGCAGACCCCGAAGAGCATCACCGGCCAGTATCTCTCCGGCATGAAGCAGGTGCCGGTCCCGGCGAAACGGAGGGAGGGCTATCGCGACCGTTACATCCGCATCGTCGGCGCCACCGGCAACAACCTGCGCAACATCAACGTGACCCTGCCGCTCGGCACATTCACATGCGTCACGGGGGTTTCCGGTTCGGGCAAGTCGACGCTGACCATCGAGACACTTTACAAGGCCGTGGCGCGGCGGCTGCACAATGCCAAGGCCGGTCCCGCCCCGCATGAGCGGATCGACGGGCTGGAGTGGCTGGACAAGATCATCGACATCGACCAGTCGCCCATCGGGCGCACGCCACGGTCCAACCCGGCAACCTACACCGGGGCCTTCGGGCCGATCCGCGACTGGTACACCGGACTGCCGGAGGCCAAGGCGCGCGGCTACAAGGCCGGTCGTTTCTCGTTCAACGTCAAGGGCGGGCGTTGCGAGGCCTGCCAGGGCGACGGCCTGATCAAGATCGAGATGCATTTCCTGCCCGACGTCTACGTCCAGTGCGACGTCTGCAAGGGCAAGCGCTACAACCGTGAAACGCTGGAGATCAAGTTCAAGAACAAGTCGATTTCCGACGTGCTGGACATGACGGTGGAGGAAGCCCAGGACTTCTTCACCGCCGTGCCTTCCGTGCGGGAAAAGATGGACACCCTGATGCAGGTCGGCCTCGGCTACATCAAGGTCGGACAGCCCGCCACCACCCTGTCGGGCGGCGAGGCCCAGCGGGTGAAGCTGGCCAAGGAACTGGCCAAGCGCGCCACGGGCCGCACCCTCTACATCCTGGACGAGCCGACCACGGGCCTGCATTTCGAGGATGTGCGCAAACTGCTTGAGGTGCTGCACGCGCTGGTCGATTCCGGCAACTCGGTGATCGTGATCGAGCACAATCTGGAGGTCATCAAGACCGCCGACTGGGTTGTCGATATCGGGCCGGAAGGCGGCGATGGCGGTGGCTATGTCGTCGGTGTCGGCACGCCGGAGGAAGTGGCAACCGTCAAGGAGAGCTACACCGGACGCTACCTGGCCGACATCCTGGCCCGGCGCGGGTCGAAGTCGGCCACGCCGAAGAAGCTCGCGAAGCCGAAGGCCAAGGCATCGACGACGCGCCGGCGCAAGTCAGCGGCCTGAGGCGGAGGGGCGGGAGGGTTCCGGCATGTCCGAGTTCGTGTCGGCGACCCCTGCATTTCCGGTTCAGGACATCGGCCGGGCCGTGACCTTCTATGCGGACAAGCTCGGCTTTGCGCTGGTGGCACAGGGTCCGGGCTTTGCACTGCTGTCCCGAAACAGTGTCTTCCTGCATCTCTGGCTGTCCAATGACCGGCGCTGGCAGGAACGCAAGGGCGCCGATCCGATCATCTCCGGCGCGGAGTCCTTTCTCGCCGGTACTGCAAGCTGCCGTATCGAAGTGACGGAGATCGAGACGCTTCACGCCGCCTGCCGTGACCACGATATCGTTCATCCCAACGGACCATTGAAACGTGCCGACTACGGGGCAATGGAATTTGCCATCCTTGACCACGAAGGCAACCTGATCACCTTCTTTCAGCCGGATTGACCTCCAGGCACGTTTGCCCTGCGAAAGCAGCAGGTTGCGGCCACGTGGTTTCGCCTTAGACTTCCAGCGGATTCAGACGGGGAGGATATGGTCCGATGCAGATGGCCCTGACGCAGTTCATTCGGCGCAACGCCCAGATTACACGCAACGCGGTCGCGACGACCTTCGGGGAGCGGTCGCAGGACTGGACCGGGTTCCAGAACCGCATCAGCCGTCTGGCCGCCGGACTGCAGGGCCTGGGGGTCACGCCGGGGGACCGGGTGGCGATCCTGGCCAACAATTCCGACCGTTATCTGGAATATTTCTTCGCGGTGCCGTGGTCCGGTGGCGTTTTCGTTCCCATCAACACCCGTCTGGCGCCGCCGGAGGTGGAGTACTGGATCAGCGATTCGGGCAGTCAGATCCTGTTCATCGACGACGATTTCCTGCCCTACCTGCCGAAACTGCGGGGCAAGATGCCGACCGTTCAGCACATCATCTATGTGGGTGACGGCGCCGCGCCGGAGGGGCTGCTGCACTACGAGACCCTGATCCAGGAGAACGATCCGGCTGAAGACGCAGGCCGCTGTGGCGAGGATCTGGCGGGCCTGTTCTACACCGGTGGCACCACCGGCGTGTCGAAGGGCGTCATGCTGAGCCACCGCAACCTGGTCTCCAACGCCATGCATGTGATCCACGAGATGGATTTCTCCGCCGACATGATGTGGCTGCATGCCGGGCCGATGTTTCATCTGGCGGACGGCACCGCAACCTTCGGCGCGACGGTGCTGGGGGCGGCACACTGCTTCATTCCGAAGTTCGAACCTGCTGCGGCGCTGGAGGCGCTGGAGAAGTATCGCGTCACCAACACGCTGTTCGTGCCCACCATGATGAACATGGTCGTCAACCACCCGGACGTGACGAAGCGGGATATCTCGACCCTGCGGGGAATTTTGTATGGCGCGTCGCCGATGCCGGAAGCCGTGGTGCGCAAGGCGATGAAACTGATGCCGAATGTCGGATTCTATCATGCCTATGGCCAGACCGAATGCTCGCCGCTGCTGACCCTGCTGAAGCCGCCCTATCATGTCTTTGACGGCCCCGACGCGGGTCTGGCCAAGTCGGTCGGACGCGCCACCATCGGTGTCGAACTGATCATCCTGGACGCGGACGGCAACGAGGTGCCGCGCGGCGAGGTCGGCGAGATCTGCGCCAAGGGTCCGAACGTCATGCAGGGCTACTGGAACAAGCCGGACCTGACCGCGCAGACCATCCGCGATGGCTGGATCCATACCGGCGACGGCGGCACGATGGACGAGGATGGATTCGTCTTCGTCGTCGACCGGGTGAAGGACATGATCATCTCAGGCGGCGAGAATGTCTATTCGGCGGAGGTCGAGAACGCGGTCTATCAGCACCCGTCCGTGGTCGAATGCGCCGTCATCGGCGTGCCGGACGACAAGTGGGGCGAGCGGGTTCATGCCATCGTGCGCCTGCAGGAGGGTGAAACGGTGGATGAGGCCGGGATCATTGCCCACTGCCATGCCCTGATCGCCAACTACAAGTGCCCCCGCTCCGTCTCCTTCCGCACCGAACCGATGCCGCTTTCCGGTGCCGGCAAGATCCTGAAGACGGAACTGCGCAAGCCCTACTGGGAGGGCAAGACCAAGCAGGTCAACTGATGTGACCGGACCGATGCGCATCGGCTGCGGTGCCGGGTTCTCCGCCGACCGGCTTGACCCGGCGGTGGATCTGGCCCGCGACGGTGAACTGGATGCGCTGGTGTTCGAGTGCGTGGGCGAGCGCACGCTGGCGTTCGGGCATCGTGATCGCCGTGCCGACCCGGCAAAGGGTTACAACAGCCTGCTGGAAACCCGGTTGCGGGCGGTCTGGCCGCTGACGGCGGCCAGCGGCTGCCGCATCGTCACCAACATGGGTGCCGCGAACCCGGAAGCCGCCGGACGGGCGGCGCAGGGTGTTGCCCGGAATGCGGGGCTGGACGGGCAGATCGTTGCGGTGGTTCTGGGCGACGACGTGACCGACCGCATCACCCCGGATACCCCCCTGCCCCATTCCGGCTGCACGGTGGGAGATATCGACCGGACCCTGATCGGGGCCAACGCCTATATCGGGGCAGATGCGATCCTGCCTGCCTTGCAGACGGATGCCAGCCTGGTCATTGGCGGGCGGCTGGCTGATCCGTCGATGTTCCTGGCGCTGCTGCGCCACCGCTTCGGCTGGTCC
>CAXBNO010000244.1:0-5767 GCA_963976775.1 uncultured Kordiimonadales bacterium | reverse complement strand
CACCCACGGGATTATCCTAAATGGGTGGTCGGGAGGGGGAGAGGGCTGGCCGGGGACCACGAAAAAATCTCCCGAACCGACGGCTCTTCTGATCCAGGGCAGTTCGTGGCAAAATACCGACATGTTCCGATTTCAGAGCCTGCTCACCTGCCTGATCATCACGTCCGGCCTCACCCTGGGGACGGGGCTGAAGGCCGATCAGCGCGATCCGGTGCTGGACAACCTGTTCGCCGATCTTCAGGCCGCGCAGGGCAAGGCGGCGCTGCTGGTGCAGAACCGGATCTGGGAGGTCTGGTTCGATTCCGGCAGTCAGATGGTCGACCTGCTGCTGGTGGATTCCCGTGAGGCCATGCAGATGGGTCTCTATGGCCAGGCGGAGGAACAGCTGGATGCCGCGGTCGAACTGGCGCCCGAGTTCGCGGAGGGCTGGAATCGTCGGGCCACCCTGCGTTTCATCCGCAAGAACTATGTCGGTTCCATCGAGGATATCCAGAAGGTGCTGGATCTGGAGCCACGCCACTTCGGTGCCCTTTCCGGGCTGGGCATGATCTATGATCGGATGGAACAGCCGGAGGCGGCGCTGCAGGCCTTCCGCGAGGCCCTGCTGATCAATCCGCACATGGTGGAGATCAGACAGCGCGCCGAGGAGATCGAGAAGGCGCTGAAAGACAAGGAAATCTGAACAGCATGAGTGACCCTATCGTGGTCCGGCGTGTCGCCGGGGCCCTCGGCGCGGAAGTTTCCGGCGTCGATCTTTCGCACGATCTCGCACCGGAGACCGTCGCGGCATTGCGGCAGGCCCTGCTGGATCATCTGGTGATCTTCCTGCGGGACCAGCCGATCGAGCCCGCGCGCTTCCTGGCATTCGCCAGGGCGTTCGGCACCCCGGTCGAATATCCCTTCGTGAAGGGACTGGACGCATTCCCGCAGATCATCGAGGTGGCGAAGCTGGAGGGGGAGACCACCAACTTCGGCGGCATCTGGCATTCCGACACGGTCTATCTGGACGAACCGCCGATGGGCAGCATGCTGCTCGCGCGCGAGATTCCGCCCCAGGGCGGCGACACCCTGTTCGCCAACCAGTATCTCGCCTACGAGGCACTCAGCCCGACCTTCCGGGGCCTGCTGGACGGGCTCACGGCCATTCACAGCTCCGCCAAGGCAGATGTTTCAAAGACGCGGGAGGACCGCATCAGGTCGGGCGGTACGGCGGAGGCGGGAAAGGATTACCTGTCCTATCATCCGGCGGTCAGGACCCATCCTGAAACAGGTCGCAAGGCGCTGTTCGTCAATGTCGCCCACACGGTGCGTTTCGATGGCATGACGGAGGCCGAGAGCAAGCCGATCCTAGATTATCTGTTCCAGCATCAGATCCGTCCCGAATTCACCTGCCGCTTCATCTGGTCACCCGGCGCCATCGCCTTCTGGGACAACCGCTGTGCCCAGCACAATCCGGTCAACGACTATCACGGCTATCGCCGCATCATGCATCGCATCACCCTGGCCGGAGACCGTCCAGTGTGAGGGGACCGGTCTGAGGGACCCGGCGTGACGGTTTCGGCCTGACCGGCCCGGCGTATTGCTGAACCACAGGCTTCAGTGGGGGCCAGCCCTGCGTGGTTGCCCCTTCTGCCTCGTGCCATTTCGGACTAATACATCTGTCTGAACTGCCTCCCCCTTCAGGAACACCAGCTTGAACCAGTCCAATACCCTTGCCGGTGCCGGCTTCATGTTGTTCTCGACACTGTGCTTCAGTGTCATGCACGCCATGATCCAGTACCTTGGCAACACCGGAATGCATGGGTTCGAGATCGCGTTCTTCCGCAATTTCTTCGGCTTCTTCGCCCTGCTGCCGATCCTGATGCGGCATGGGCTGGCACCGTTCCGGACCACGCGGCTGCCGCTGCACGGGCTGCGCGCTGTTGTGAATTCGGTGGCAATGCTGCTGTTCTTCTATGGCATCACCACCGGCATCGCGCTGGGGCTGGTGCAGGCGCTGACCTTCACGGCGCCCCTGTTCGTCTCGGTCCTGGCAGTGCTCTTCCTGGGGGAGCGGTTTCGTGTGCACCGCACCACCGCCCTTGTCATCGGCTTCGTCGGCGCCCTGATCATCCTGCGACCAGGCGTGGCGGAGATCCCCACCGGCGCGATCTACATCCTCTGCTCCGCCATGGTCTGGGGCGTGGCCATGATCATCATCAAGCGCCTGACGGCGACCGACTCCGCCGTCACCGTCGCGCTCTACATGGTGCTGATGATGGGCCCGATCTCCGGCATCGCCGCCGCCTTCGTCTGGACCTGGCCGACGCCGGAGCAATGGCCGTGGCTGGTGGCCATTGGCATTGTCGGCACCATCGCACAGCTCAGCTTCACGCAGGCCTTCCGGCTGGCCGATGCCACCGCGGTGCTGCCGTTCGACTTTGGCAAGCTGATCTTTTCCGCCCTGCTGGGCTATTTCCTGTTCGCACAGGTGCTGGACATCTGGGTCTGGGTCGGCGGTGCCCTGATCTTCTTCGGCGGCTTCTACATTGCCTGGCGGGAGCGCAAGGTGAAAGGTGTCGTCGAGACAGTGCAACCAGACCCGGCACGGCCTGCCTGAGGGCCGGATGCGGGCGAAGGCCGGTCAATGAAACAAGCAAGAGAAGCGCACCCGGGGGAGACACCATGAACACCGAACAGACGCCGGATTACGCCACACCGTTCCGGGGCCTGAAGGTCCTGGACCTCTCGCAGGGCGTCGCCGCCCCGCACTGCGGAATGCTGCTGGCGCTCTATGGTGCCGAAGTGGTGAAGGTGGAGCCCTTTGCCGGGGACTGGATCCGCCCCATCGGCGTGCGCAAGGGCGAGCATTCGGCCCACAGCGTCTATTACAGTCGTGGCAAGCGCTCCATCGCGCTGGACCTGAAGCACCCGGACGGGCTGGCCGTCGTGCGGAAGCTGGCGGCGGAGGCCGACGTGATGCTGGAGAGCTTTCGCCCCGGCGTCGCCGACCGGCTGGGCGTCGGCTATGCTGCGATGCAGCAGCTCAATCCCGGCCTGCTCTATGCCTCCGTCTCCGGCTTCGGCCAGACCGGCCCCGACCGGGAGCGCGCCTGCACCGACACCGTGGCGCAGGCCTTCTCCGGCCTGATGAGCCTGAACACCGCGCCGGATGGCACCCCGGTGAAGGTCGGCGCGGTCATCATCGACACGCTGACCGGCCTGTTCGCCTACCAGGCCGTGGCGACCGCGATCTATGCCCGCCGCAATGGCGGCGCGGGGCGGCATCTGGACATCAGCCTGATGGGCGGGGCCGCCGCGCTGCTGGCGCCGAAGGTGCTGGAAGCGGCGATTGCGGGGGAGACGCCGAAGGCCTTCAACCCGCCCGCCGGCAACTATCAGACCGCGGACGGCTGGATCGCCGTCACCCTGGTGCGCGATGCCGAGTTCGCGGTCATCTGCGACGCCATCGGCCTGCCGGAGATCGGTGCCGACCCGCGCCTGAAGACCTTCGCCGAGCGGGGACAGCATCTGGACGAGATCCGCGACAGTTTCCTGCCCCGCTTCCGGGAGAAGACCTCCGCCGAATGGCTGGAGATCCTGAAGGCCCGCAACATCCTCTGCGAGACAGTGATGGACCTGCCCGGCTGGCTGGCCCACCCGCAGGTGCAGGCCACCGATACCGCGCCGGTTACCGACCAGCCCGGCTTCGGCCCCAGCCCCCTGGTCCGCGTCCCCGGCGCACCGCAGTCCCCCGCCGACATCTCCGATGCACCCGAGATCGGCGAACAGGGCGCGGAAATCCTGGCAAACCTGGGCTATGGCGCGGCGGAAATTGCGGCACTGGCGGAAGCCGGGGCAGTGAAGCTGCCGGGCCGGTGAGTGAATGCCGCAGGTCGCCTCATTCGCTCGTATTCAACCTGTCGGTGGCAAGTCTGTTTCGGTCAGGTCAGACCGGGGAAATTCCGGTCGGTGTGACAAAGGTATCTGCGGCGACCGAACGATCTGCTGCATTGTGAATATACTCAAAAGAAACAGGCCCGGACCTTCAGACGGTCGACCTGTAGATTCCCCTCAAACGCACGTTTCTGCGTTGTCACCCGAAGGACTGATTGGTTGATCATGCAGCCGGATTTTCCTCAAACCACTTGATCATCTCAGCCATGCTACGAAGCGACACCTTTTCACCTTGGCAATGGCTGGGGCGTTCCGTGTTCTCGTTGACCGCAACCAGTGGATCCTGTTCGGAATTCTCCGATGAGAACTCGGAGAACGCGGTGGTCCAGTCCAGGCTTTGGATGACAGTCCCACTGAAAGCTTCGGGCGGTTCGATGGGTTCAGGATTGCTCCCTGAGGGACGATCTACCTTGTGGTGAACAAGCGCAGATCGAAAGAGAAGCATGATCGCAAGCATTTTATCCTCCATTGCTAGCTTCTTCAGTCCTTCTCTAATAGCGGGCACATGTTTCATGTTTGTGACGGCTATGCGAATCAGTAAATTCAAGATAGTTAGGAACTTTTTCTAATTTTCAGCTCAAAAAATGTACACACTTTTGCGTCATTGAAGAAGGTCTAACCCCCTCACTGGAACGCAGGCATCACTTCCTTCGCGAACAGGCGCAGGGACTGTTCCAGGGCGTCGGTGGGGATGCCGGGGAGTTGCATGCGGAGCACGATCTCGGTGGGGGCGAGGCGGTCGATCAGTTCCTGGATGTCGCGGCGCATGACCTCCGGGTCGCCGACCATGTAGCGGGAGGCGAAGTTCTGGAACTTCACGGCTGAGGCTTCCGTCACCAGGTTGCCATTGTCGTTGCGCAGGCCGCGTTCCCCCTCCGCCGACTTGCGGGCATAGAGGCTGAACATCTGCTCCAGCGCCGGACCGGCCAGCCGCTCGGCCTCGGCCACCGTGGGGGCGACGAAGGCCTCCCGGATCACCGGGCGTTCCTCCGGTACGTAGCCGACTTCCGCCGCCACCTGTTCATAGCGCGCGAAATGTTCCACCAGTTCCCCCAGTGCATGACGCGGGGAGGCTGTCACCGGCACCCGGCGGCGGGCGGCGCGGGCCAGCAGCTTCGGGCCGGAGACGCCATACCAGATCGGCAGTTCCCGCTGCACCGGGGTCGGCATCAGCGCCACCGGCGGGACCTGGAACAGCTTGCCCTCGAAACCGACATCGGACGGGTTGGCCCAGCCCTGCTGCAGGAAGTCGATGATCTCCTCATGCAGGCGGAACCGGTCCTCGTAGGTCACGCCATAGGCGGAAAATTCCTCCGACACATAGCCCGGCGAGGTGCCCAGCGTGACCCGGCCGCCGGAGAGATTGTCCAGCGTCAGCAGGTCCTCCAGCAGGCGCAGCGGCTGGCAAAGCGTCACCACCATGATGTTGGTCGCCAGCCGCATCCGTGTCGTCAGACCGGCGGCCTTGGCCAGCACCAGCAGCGGGTTCGGCGCCCAGCCATTGTTCTGGAAATGATGCTCGGTGGTGTGGAAGGCGTGAAAGCCGAGCTGTTCCGCCAGCGGCAGCAGCCGATCCATCTCCCGGAAGGTCTCCAGGTGACTCATCGGCCCGCCCGGCTCCACCACGAAGCTGTACATCAGCGAGAATTTCATGGCGGTCCCTCCGGCGTGGCGTCTGATCAGGCGATCATGGCAGAGGGATCGGGGCGGGGTAAGACGGCAACTTGCGCGTCAGACGCCAAAAGCGGGTGCGCAGGCGCACGGCAGTTGGGTTTGTTTGTGGACCGTGCCTCCCCTCTCCCCCTCCCGACCACCCATTTCAGAATACTTG
>CAXBNO010000243.1:0-5774 GCA_963976775.1 uncultured Kordiimonadales bacterium | reverse complement strand
GACGCGGTTCCGTTTACGGATGGGTCCACCTGACCCACGCTGCGCGGAGACACTGACTTGATCGAACCGGATTTCTCTCTCGCCGTCGCGATGGGCCTTTCGCTCGCGGCGGGGCTGATGCGCGGTTTTGCCGGTTTTGGCTCCGGCATGATGCTCTCCCCTGTCTTCGCCATCCTCTACGGTCCGGCGGAGGCCGTGCTGATGATTGCGGTCATGGAGATCGTGGTCAGCGTGCAACTGGTGCCGAAGGCCCTGCCAGACGTGCAGTGGCCGTTTCTCGGGCCGCTGATCCTTGCCGCTGTCGTCGGCATGCCGCTCGGTGCGTGGCTGCTCGCCACCACGGAACCGGAACTGATCACTCGCATCATTGCCGCAATTGTCCTGGTCTTCGTGATCGTGCTGGCCGTCGGCTGGCGCTATCAGGGGCCGAAACGGTTGCTGCCGACCCTGGGAGTCGGTGGTGTGTCGGGCGCATTGCTGACCGCCACCAGCGTCGGTGGCCCGCCGGTACTGCTCTATATCCTGTCCGGCCAGGACAGCGCCCGGACCAATCGCGCCAACATCATTCTCTACTTCGCGATCGCGGAGATCATCACACCGGTCTTCCTGTACCTGCAGGGCCTTTTTGCCATGGAGGTCGTGATCCGCGCCCTGACGATCTGCCCGGCCTACATGGTGGGCGCATGGGTCGGCAGCCGTCTGTTCCGGGAATCGTCGGAGCAGGTCTATCGGCGCGTGGCGCTGATCTTCCTGAGCATGATCGCGCTCTACGGCATCCTGCACTGACAGAATTCCGCCCGGCGTCGCAAAGCGTGTTGAGCGCCCCCGGCGCGCGGTCTATGGTCCGCGCCGCATCAATGCATGGTTCAGGGAGAGACGGACATGACCGAAGCGGTCGCGGCAGATCACTTGCGGCAACTGATCGAGCGCGTGGAGCGCCTGGAGGAGGAGAAGGCCGCCATGGCCGCCGACATCCGGGAGATCTATGCGGAGGCCAAGTCGAACGGTTTCGAACCGAAGATCATGCGTCAGGTCATCAAGCTCAGGAAGATGGACCGCGATGACCGGCAGGAGCAGGAAGCCGTGCTCTCGCTGTATCTGGAAGCACTGGGTGAGGCCACGCCCGGCTCGGCCTGAGCCCGGGGCAGCGACAGGCAGGGAGGCAGGCAGGCATTGGAGCAGGGGGCAGTCATGACTCGCGAGATCAATTCCGTAGCGGTACTGGGCGGCGGCACGATGGGTGCCGGAATCGCCGGGATCTGTGCCCAGATGGGCTGCAGGGTGCTGTTGCTCGACATCGACATGCCAACGGCAGAGGCTTCGCTGGACCGCATCATCAACGGGCGCCCGCCCGCGCTGGATGATGCCGGCAAGGTCGGCCTGATCACGCTCGGCACGCTGACCGACGACCTGGAGAAGATTGCGGACTACGACTGGATCTGCGAGGCCATCGTCGAGGATGTGGATACCAAGCGTGCCCTGTTCGAACGGCTGGAGCCGCTGCGTCGGCCCGGCTCCGTCGTCTCCACCAATACCTCCGGCATTCCGCTGCGCGAGATCTGCGAGGGCCTGCCGCTGAGTCTGCGGCGCGACATCGGTGTCACCCATTTCTTCAATCCGGTGAAGGTCATGCGGCTGATGGAGCTGGTGCCGGGCACCGACACCACACCGGATGTCATCGACGCCTTCGCGACCTTCCTGGGCGACCGGATGGGCAAGGGCGTGGTTCACGCCAAGGACACGGTCAATTTCATCGGCAACCGGATCGGCTGCTTCCTGATGCTTTCCGGTCTGCACATCGCGGGGAAGGCACGTGCGGACGGGCTCAGCCAGGAAGCCGTCGATGCCCTGATGTCAAAGCCCGTGGGCCTGCCGCCGACCGGCCTCTACGGCCTGATCGATCTCATCGGCCTGGACGTGATGTATCTGGTGGGCCTGAATCTGGCCGCCAACCTTCCCGAGGGCGACACCGGACATGCCTTCACCGCGTTCCCGCAGATGGAGCTGCAGATGTGGGAGCGCAAGCAGCTCGGTCGCAAGACCGGCGGTGGCTTCTATCGCATGGTGAAGGATGCCGACGGCAATCGCGCCAGGGAAGTCTTCGACCTGGACAGCGGTGCCTGGCGCCCGGAAGTTCCCGTCACCCTGGCCGACAGCCAGATGAGCGCCGGGTCGCTGATGTTCGAGGATTCAGTGGAAGGCCGCTTCGTCTGGGACCTGATGGGGGGCACATTGTGCTATGCCGCCGATCTGGTGCCGCAGATTTCCGACGATGTGGTCAACATCGACCGAGCCATGCGCTGGGGTTTCGCCTGGCAGAAGGGTCCGTTCGAGCTTCTCGACGAACTGGGTCCGGCAAGGGTGATCGCGCGCCTGAAGGCGGAGGGCAAACCCGTACCGGCAATGCTGCAGGTTCTGGAGAAGGCCGGTGCCGAAAGCTTCTACCGTGCAAGGGGGTCGGAACACCTGGGCCGCGACGGCACCTGGCACAAGGTCATCTGACCCCTGCCATCGCGCGCTCAATGCGCCCCGTGATGCAGACCCAGACGCGTGCATCCTGAATGAACGGAAACGGGCTGTCGGCACCGGAATGCCGACAGCCCGTGTCTTTCAGGCCGTTCCGCTGCTTGATTGCAGCCCCCGGCCCGCTCTCGATGCCGAGGTGGATCAGCTCTGCTTCAGCCGTACCGCCACGAACAGCCGGTCATCACCACGGACGACAAGCAACAGGACGGAGCGGCCCTTGCGTTCCTCGATCTCGGCCACACGACGGGCAACATCACCGGGCCCCTGCACGGCTTCCTGATTGACCTCGATGATCACGTCACCGGCACGCAGGCCCTTCTCCGCAGCGGCCGAATCGGGAACGACCTCGGTCACGACCGCGCCATCCTCCGTGCTGATGCTGAAACGCTCCCGCACATCATCGGTCATCGGGCTGAGCTTCATGCCGAGGGAGGCGAGATCACTCTCCCGCGAGGCCGGCTCCTCCGCCTGCTCATCGGAGGAGGCCAGTGCCTTCTCGGCCTTCTCGAGCTCGCCCAGCGTCACGGTGAACTGTTCCAGCTTGCCCTTGCGCCAGACAGTCACCGGCACGGCCTTGCCGACGCCGGTGCCTGCAACGATCCGTGGCAGTGCACGCATCTCGTCGATGTCCTGGCCATTGAACTCGACGATCACGTCACCGGACTTGATGCCTGCGGCTCCTGCCGGGCTTTCATCGGTCACACCCGCGACAAGCGCGCCGCGCGGCTGATCCATGCCCAGGCCTTCCGCGATCTCATCCGTAACGGACTGGATACGAACGCCCAGCCAGCCACGCTTGGTGCGACCGAACTCGACCAGTTGTTCCGCCACCGGACGGGCGAGGTTGGACGGCACCGCAAAACCGATACCGATCGACCCGCCGGACTGGGAGAAGATCGCCGTATTGATACCCACGACCTCGCCATCGACATTGAACAGCGGACCACCGGAGTTGCCCTTGTTGATCGACGCGTCGGTCTGGATGAAGTCGTCATAGGGACCGGAGCGGATGTCACGGCCACGCGCCGAGATGATACCGGCCGTAACCGTGCCACCGAGGCCAAGCGGGTTGCCGATGGCAATGACCCAGTCACCTTCCTCGGCCGTGTCGGAATCGCCCCAAGGAACCGCCGTCAACTGCATTGCCTCGTCCGGTTTCACCCGCAGCACGGCAACGTCCGTCTTCGGGTCGGTGCCGACGAGTTCGGCGTCCAGGCTTTCACCATCGCTGAAGAACACCCGAATCTCGTCCGCGCCGTCGATGACATGGTTGTTGGTGACGATCAGGTCTTCCGCATCAACCACGAAGCCTGAGCCGACGGAGATCAGGGGGCGGGAATGCGGGTTCTGCTGGCGGCGCTTGTCGAAGAAGTCCTTGAAGAATTCCTCGAACGGTGACCCCGGCGGAACCTGCGGAATCTGCGGGACCTGTCCGGGGCTGCCCGTGCCCGGCTGCTGGGTCACCTGGATGTTGACCACGGAGGGTTTCAGCTTCTTCACCAGCGGCGCGAAACTCTCGGGCGCGCCGCGGGCGAAGGCACTGCCGGCTGCGACCAGCATGGCCAGCATTACGATCACTGCCGTCAGACGCAGCATCAATGCGGAATTCGCGTCCTGTCGCGCCATCGGAACGGCGCGCGCAACGGTACGACCACGCATGAACTCTTCTCCTGTCTCGTGACTCACTTGCACATGCTCCAACACTCGATCCAAACCTCTTGCCCGAACAATCTGGGCACCGACCGCCGGATATGCAAACCCGGCAACGGCAATTGATATGCACCCCGGATTATGACCGAACTTTGCCCGTAGTGTGAAACATGTGGCGTCGCAGCGACAATTTCTGCCCTGCTGTCGCAGAAGTGAGCAGGGGACTGGGCGCTCAGGGGGCCTCAACCACGTGGTCGAGGCCGGATTCGCGATACGCGCCATCCAGCTGCTGATAGGCGTTGCTCGCCCGCTGGAAGCGCAGGTCGCTGGCAGTACCAGCCGCATCGCCAGCACTCTCGTCACCACCGGCAAGCCCCATCAGATGGCCGCCGAGATCCTTGCCCGTGGTTTCGTCCAGAACGGCGTTGGCAATGGCTCCGACCAGCCCAAGCACGCCGCCGAACAGGAAACCACCGGCAATCCGCGCCGGGTTGCCGATCTCGTCGCCCGTGGCTTCGCGGTAAAGCGTCGAGACCACCGGAATGTGCTGCAACGGATTGATGGCATCGAGCAGATCCAGGAAGCCCATCTCGCCGGACTCCGCGTCAGCCGATGACGCGCCGGAAAGCCCGCCGCCGTGATTCCCCTTTGCCGGAGCGAAGGCGGACAGGGTGGACGGTGTTGCATGTGGTTGGCTGTCGAAGATCATGTCGGACCGGAAGCAAGTCACGGACCAACCGTCAATCCCAATGACTTCAATTGGCTAGATCGCCCCTCGGTTGCATTTACCCGGCAGAATCTGCCATTCGGGACGGTACCCTAAAGAAAATGCCCGGTGCGGCTCTTCTTCGTGGCGAGATAGTCGGCATTGTGGGGATTGGCCGGAAACTTGTGCGGCACCCGCTCCGCCACGGCGATTCCCTCGGCCTCCAGACCGGCCACCTTCTCGGGGTTGTTGGTCATCAGCCGCACGCTGGAATAGCCGAGACGGCGCAGCATCTCTGCCGCCGGCCGGAACAGCCGCTCATCGGTCTCGAAGCCGATGCGCTGGTTCGCATCCACAGTGTCGAAGCCACGATCCTGCAGGGCATAGGCGCGGATCTTGTTCATCAGCCCGATGCCCCGGCCCTCCTGCGCCAGATAGAGCAGTATGCCCTCCCCGGCCTCGCCGATGGCCTCAATGGCGCCGCGCAGCTGTTCACCGCAATCGCATTTCATCGACCCCAGCAGGTCACCGGTGAAACACTCGCTGTGGATTCGGGTGAGCACCGGTCGGTCGCGCGGCGGATCGCCCGTCACCAGCGCCAGATGTTCCAGCCCACCATCCGCCGGACGATAGGCATGCATCCGGGTGTTCTCCGCGCCCCATAGCGGCAGCCGTGCGGCGGCCACCGGCTTCAGGATGTTGCCGGTATGGGTCGCGATGGCGGCGATGCTTGCCGCATCCACCGCCGCCAGGCCCGCTGCCTGCCAGTCTGCTGTTTCGGACAGCGCCGCAACCAGCACCGCTGGCAGCAGGCGGGCGTGACGTGCCAGACCGACACCGGCGCTGGCCCAGTCGGGCGGTGCGTCCTTCACCTGCCGGAAGGGTCCGCGCA
>CAXBNO010000242.1:0-5777 GCA_963976775.1 uncultured Kordiimonadales bacterium | reverse complement strand
CGCCGAAGGCGTGACGGCCAATGACGATGGGATCGGTCCAGCCGGGCACCAGCCGAGGCACGTTCTGGCAGATGATCGGCTCCCGGAAGATGGTGCCGCCCAGGATGTTGCGGATGGTGCCGTTCGGGCTGCGCCACATCTGCTTCAGCTTGAATTCCTCGACGCGGTCCTCGTCGGGGGTGATGGTCGCGCACTTCACGCCGACGCCGTATTTGGCGATGGCATTGGCCGAATCGACGGTGACCTGATCGTCGGTGCGGTCCCGTTCCTCAACGCTCAGGTCATAGTAGTGCAGGTCGATATCCAGATAGGGCAGAATCAGCTTCTGCTTGATGAAATCCCAGATGATCCGGGTCATCTCGTCCCCATCGAGCTCAACGACCGGATTCGCTACCTTGATCTTGCTCATCCCCAACCCCTTCCTGACTGGCTGCGCGCCACCACCGACACCTTGAGTTCCCGCGCCTTATAGCACCGGGCCAAACACGGTCAAAAGGCCAAGGCCGTGAGGCAAGTCAGACCTTCTCGGGATGCTGTGGCAATTGCGGTTCCGGCAGGGCGGCAATCGCGGGCAGCACCTCTTCGACCGTGTCCACCCAGGTCAGGAAACCCAGCGTGTCCTGCCCGGCGAAATTCTCCGCCACCACATGATCCAGCATGGCACGGAACGGATCGAAGTAGCCCTCCTGATTGACGATCACGATGGGGTCGTCATGCAGGTGCAACTGCCGCCAGGTCAGGATCTCGATGACCTCATCCAGTGTGCCGATGCCGCCGGGCAACACACAGAAGGCATCGGCGCGTCGGAACATCTCCGCCTTGCGCTCGTGCATGGTCTTCACGACCAACAATTCCGTGAGACCCTCGTGCCGGACCTCGACACGGTGCAGGTGTTCGGGGATGATTCCGGTGACGCGGCCCTGACGGCCGAGCGCGCCGTCTGCCACCCGCCCCATCAGGCCCAGGTGCCCGCCGCCGTAGATCAGGCCGACGCTGTTGTCGGCGAGGATGCAACCAAGCCGTTCAGCCGCGTCGAGGAACGCCGGTCGTGCCCGGTCGGATGAGCCGCAGTAAACGCAAAGAGTGGAAAGTCTTGCCATGTTCAGAAGCCTGCTGTCGGTTGCGATGCTGTCACTGGCGCTTGCCTTGCCTGTATCCGTCCAGGCTGGCGGTGCCGATGTCGTCGGCGTGACCGTGCTGCACATGAAGAAGTCGGGTCCGAACATATACCGATTCCGTGTCACCGTCCGTCATTCTGATAGCGGCTGGGATCACTATGCCGACCGGTGGCAGGTGCTGGCACCGGACGGTAAGGTGCTCGGAACACGCGTCCTGCTGCATCCGCATGAGAACGAACAGCCTTTCACGCGCTACCACGACATCGAGATTCCGCCGGGTGTCCGGGAGGTGACCGTCAGAGCCGGTGACAAGGTTCACGGCTTTGCAGGCGCGCCGCTGACCGCCCGTCTGCCGGACTGAACGCGCGACGTCACCGACTGACCACAAAAGCAGGGAATCGTTGCGGTTTCCCGTGGTTCAGACTAGGTATCACCGAATTGACACAATTGCCCGGGCGTTGTCGCGTTGAACCGTATCCTGCTCCTGTTGATCGCCGTTGCCGCACTCGCTGCGGCAGGGTTCCTCATCCTTGGTGGCAACGACACCCCCGAAGAGGCGAAGAAGCCCGTGGCAACTGCCAGTACAGGCGAGCCTGCGGCGGAGCCATCAAGGGCGCCCGACAGCGTCACGCCACCGGCCGAGAGCCCTGCCGTTCCGAAATCCGGCGAGTCGAAGACGGAAGCGGCGACAAAGGCACCGGCTGCCGCATCTGACGTCGGAAAGTCGGAGTCCGCCAATACCGCTGATTCTCCTCCGATGCGCCCGGACCCCGATGCCGACAAGGATGCGGACAGGGCGGCGGAAAGCGGGAGCGTCGCAACCGGTCCGGTCGTAACTGACGGCGCTACGGCTCCCGAGAAGCCGGAAAGCAAGGTCGAACAGAAGCCGGACGGGGCGAAGGACCAGGCCGTTGCTGCGGTCACGGAAGAGCCGACGAAGCCATCGCAGCCCGTGGCTCCGAAGCAGGAGCCGGAGACCGACACGAAGGATGTTCCGGTCATTGCGAAGCCCGCCATTGCGCCGACAGGCTTCGACGTGGTGCGGATCAGCGATGTCGACTGCACGGCAGTGATGGCCGGAAGGGCACCTTCAGGCGCCATCGTGCGCATTGCCGCCAACGGGGAGACCATCGCCACCCTGCGAGCGGAGAACGATGGTTCCTGGGCACATGTGGTGTCGGAGCCGTTCAGGCCCGGTGGCGTGGAACTGACACTGACCGCCGAGACCACGGCGGGCATGGCGGAATCGCCTGAGAGCGTCGTCCTGGTCGTGCCGGACTGCGCTGATCTCTCAGGCGACAACAAGGCGATTGCCCTGCTGACGCCAAAGAATCGCACCGGCACCCGTATCCTGCAGGAACCTGATCGCGCGGATCGCATCGCGATGCCAGAGGGGCTGAACCTCGGCAAGGTCGATTACGATGACAAGGGCAACCTGGAGATGTCCGGCAAGGGCGCGCCGGATGCCGAACTGCGCGCCTATGTCGACGGTGCCTATGCCGGTCGCGCCCGCGCGGATGCGGAAGGGCAGTGGCGTATCATGCCGGAGGCGGAGATCGCGCCCGGCCTGCATGTGCTGCGCGTCGATCACGTCGACAGCAAGGGTGCCGTGCTGGCGCGGATCGAACTTCCCTTTGCCCGCGTTGCCCCGTCCTCGGTCGCGATCACCGCAGACCGGGTCATCGTGCAGCCCGGCAATTCACTCTGGCGGATTGCGCGCCGCACCTACGGCCGTGGCATCAGCTACACCACGATCTTCGAGGCCAATCGCGATCAGATCCGTAATCCGGACCTGATCTATCCGGGACAGGTCTTCGATCTGCCGGATCTGCCGGATCTGCCGGAATCCATCAATAACTGATTGACCCCCCGCCGCCGCATTGCCTGAATGAGGGCGGTGAGGATCTGAACCTGGGGAGGATGACAATGACCAATCCAATGACTTTGGACGGGATGACCGTACTCGTGACCGGCGCGGGGCAGGGAATCGGGCGGGCCGTGGCCTGCCAGGCGGCGTCGCTGGGCGCGCGGGTAGCGATCAATGACGTCAACGGCGACGGGCTTGCCGAGACCGCGGAGCTGGTCGGGCGGGACGACACGCTGCAGCACGTCGGCTCCGTCGATGATCCGGGCACGGTCGAGAAGATGGTCAACGACATCGTGCGCGATGCCGGGGCACTGCATGGGCTGGTGAACAATGCCGGAATCGTGCGCGCGGCGATGATCGACAAGATGCCGTTCCAGACCTGGCAGCAGGTCATCGACGTCAATCTGACCGGCGTCTTCCTGTGCCTGCAGGCGGTGGGCCGTCACATCATCGAACGCCGCAAGGACGGCGACACGGCTCCGGGACGGATCGTCAATGTATCCTCCATCGCCGGTCGTCGCGGCACCATCGGTCAGATCAACTACGGTGCGGCGAAATCCGGTGTGCTGGGGCTCAGCATGAGTGCGGCGCGGGAATGGGGCCGCCACGACATCAACGTCAACTCGGTCTGCTTCGGCCTGGTCGAGACGCCGATGACGGAGACCATCCGGGGCGAGAAGTTCCGCGACCGCTATCTGGGGCAGATCCCGCTGGAGCGGTTTTCCAAACCGGAGGAAGTGTCCGTTCCGGTCTGCTTCCTGCTGTCCGCCGGTGCGAGCTACATCACCGGCCAGCACCTGAGCATCGATGGCGGCAGCCACATCGGTTTCTGAGACAGGGGAGCATCCATGCCGCGCGCAGTGATCACCAGCCTGGAAGAGGCCGTGGCGGAATATGTCCGCGACGGCGACAGCCTGTCGCTGGAGGGCTTCACGCATCTGATCCCCTATGCCGCCGGTCATGAGATCATCCGCCAGGGCCGCAGGGACCTGACGCTGATCCGCATGACGCCGGACATCATCTTCGACCAGATGATCGGCATGGGCTGCGCGCGGAAGCTGGTGTTTTCCTGGGGTGGCAATCCCGGTGTCGGTTCCCTGCACCGGATGCGTGATGCGATCGAACGCGCCTGGCCACAGCCCCTGGAGATCGAGGAGCACAGCCACGGTGCCATGGCCAATGCCTATGAGGCCGGGGCCGCCGGACTGCCCTGTGCGGTGTTCCGGGGCTATATCGGCAACGACCTGCCGAAGGTGAACGACCGCATCCGCTCCGTCGAATGCCCGTTCACGGGTGAGAGACTGGCTGCCATTCCCGCCATGCGACCGGATGTGGCCGTGATCCATGCGCAGAAGGCGGACCGGCGCGGCAATGTGCTGCTGGAAGGCATCATCGGCGTGCAGAAGGAGGCGGTGCTGGCCGCCAGCCGCTCCATCGTGACCGTGGAGGAGATCGTTGACGATCTGGGCGGTGGTCCCAATGCGGTGATCCTGCCGTCCTGGACCATCAGTGCCATCGCAGCCGTGCCGAACGGTGCCTTCCCGAGCTACGCCCACGGCTACTACCCGCGTGACAACAGCTTCTACAAGGCATGGGACCCCATCGCCCGGGACCGGGAGACCTTCCGGGCCTGGATGGACAGCCACGTCATGCAGCGCAAGGCCGGGGATGGGGTGCAATGAGCGATACGGACTACACCGCCGACGAGATGATGACCGTCGCCGCGTCCCGCGCGTTGCAGAACGGTCAGGTCTGCTTCGTTGGCATCGGGCAGCCCAGCGCAGCGGCCAACCTGGCGCGCCAGACCCATGCGCCGGACGTGGTCCTGATCTATGAATCCGGCACGCTGGAGACACGGCCGGACGTGCTGCCGCTCTCCATCGGTGATGGGGAACTGGCGGAGACCGCGCTGACCAATGTCTCGGTGCCGGAGATGTTCCGCTACTGGCTGCAGGGCGGACGGATCGATGTCGGGTTTCTGGGGGCGGCGCAGGTGGACCGTTTCGGCAACATCAACACCACGGTCGTCGGCGGCACCTATCTGAAACCGAAGACGCGCCTGCCGGGGGCAGGTGGCGCGCCGGAGATCGCGACCAGCGCGCGGGAGACCTTCATCCTGCTGCGCCAGTCGCCGCGTGCCTTTGTGGAGAAGCTGGATTTCATCACCTCTCTCGGCCACGGCACCGGCGGCAACAGCCGCGCGGAGGCCGGGGCGAAGACCCTTGGGCCGACACGCCTGATCAGCGATCTCTGCCAGATGGCACCGGATCCGGTAACGAAGGAACTGACAGTCACCACGATCCACCCGGGCGTGACGCGCGATCAGATCGTTGCCGCAACCGGCTGGGATATCCGCTTTGCCGACAGCGTCACGGAAACCCCGGTTCCCGAGTCGGCAGAACTGGCCGTACTGCGGGAGATCCATGCCCGCACTGCGCGCGCCCATGCGGGCCAGGCCTGATACCACGCAAGACGGGGAAGCCGAGAGCATGACCGACCTGACCTACGACGAATTCCAGCGTGTCGATATTCGCGTCGGAACCATCATCGACGTGCAGGAGTTCCCGGAGGCGCGGCGCCCGGCCTGGAAACTCTGGATCGACTTTGGCGAGGAGATCGGGACACGCAAGACCTCGGCCCAGATCACCAGTTACACGCGGGAGGAACTGATGGGACGGCAGGTCGCCGGCGTCGTCAATTTCCCGCCGAAGCAGATCGGCAAGTTCATGAGCGAATGTCTGACACTCGGGTTTCCCGACGCCGACGGCAACGTCATCCTGATCGGCCCTGAA
>CAXBNO010000241.1:0-5788 GCA_963976775.1 uncultured Kordiimonadales bacterium | reverse complement strand
CGGCTTCAGGCCGATCTGCATCAGCAGCTTCCGCATGTCGGCATCCTCGACCTGCCAGGCATCCAGCAGCATCCTGATGTCCATCTTCGTCGGCCTGGCTTCCTGCACCGTGATCCCGACGCGCCTGTGCAGCTGGGCGAACCCCGGCACCGGTCGCTCGCCACCGATGCGGCGGTAGATCTCCATGTTGCCGAGTAGCGCGATGCCGCAGCCGTATTCGTCGAGCCAGTGGCGGGCCTGGTTGATCGCGTTGTCGTCCAGCTCCTGCGCCTCGTCGATCATCAGCAGGGTCTGATGACCATTGCGCTGCAGCCTCTCGCCGATCATGCGGTCCAGGTGCACCGGGCTGGCATCAATGCTGAGCATCTTGCCCACACCCACCAGCATCCGCTGGTAGGACCGGGTTGCCGGTCGGGCCGTGAACAGGTGGCAGTGCGGTCGCGTCGCCGCGAACTGGCGCGCCGTCATCGTCTTGCCGGTACCCGGTGCGGCACAGATGATCGACATGCAGGGTGTCTGCTGTGCCATCAGCAGCGCTGTCTGCACCTTCATCGCCGTCGGTGTCGGCAACCAGTCCGGCGCGGCGGGCACCTGCGCCGCCATGATCTTGCCCTGCTCATAGCCGGTCAGGAAGCGCACGGCCTTGTCGGTCACATTGTCGATCCGGCCGGAGTAGCTGCCGTGATACCAGGAATTCAGCGTGCCGCTCGGCACGTCGGCCCGGCGCGCGACCTCGGCCATGCTCCAGTTCTCGGCCTCGCCGACCCGCTTGATCTCCTTGACCGTCTTCCACCATCTGGCGCGGACCTGCGTCGGAATACGGTCCGCCGCATCGTGCTTGTGTTCAGGCCAGGCCTGTGTCTCCGGGTTCATCATTCATCTCCATCAACCACCGTGAAAACCGCCCGTTCCCGCGAACGGAGTAGTGCGCCCAGCTTGTCGAAGCTCTCTTCCGCATCGGGCGATGCGGTCTCGACAGGGCGGGGCCTGAGAGCGGCATTGCCGCTGCTCACCAGCCGGACTGCGGGGGGTTCCGGCGTCGTGATTTCGTCGATGTCGTCGGGGATCAGCCGGGCGAGGTCGCGCATGTTCAGGCTGACCTCCAGCTCGGCCAATTCGCGATGCTTGCGCTTGAAGGCAGCACGTTCGCGGCTGTGCTTGCGCCCGGCCTCGACATCCTCAAACCCGACCGCATCCAGGCAGTCGGCGCGGGCGATGTAGCGGCCATCCAGCTGATGCACGTCGACGCCCTGGTGCAGGTTGTCCGGGTCGAACCGGATGACCACCCGGCCGCCCATGTGCTCGTGCAGCGCGTCGGCGAAATAGCGGTTGCCCATGAACCGGACCGTGCCGTGACGGCGGTCCACCGGCACCGCTTCCGCCGCCAGCAGGCACATGCGCAGCTGCTCGGCCCCGGCCTTGCGGATCAGCGATGCGCCATAGGACGCGGCGAAGGCCTGGTCGAACGACCGGACACCGCCACAGACCCGCGTGCGGCGCTTCTCGCGCCCGTTGTGCAGCCGGATGCCCTGTTCGACGACCTTCAGGAACGCGTCCAGGGGAACCGCCTTCTGGCCATAGTTGTGCGGCTTGTTCGTTGGCTTGTTGCCGGTGTAGGCGCCCTCGAACGCCGGATGCTTGGCAACGCTGTCACAGAGGTCGCGGAACGCCCGCTCGATCGGCTTGGCCTGGCCGTGATACGGCGTCGCCCAGTGGATCTGCACACCCAGCTGGGTCAGGATGCCGGACGGCTCGTCGGCCTTGACCTTGAACCGGTACCGGTTCGGCACGCCGCCGCTGATGCACTTGGCGGCGAAACCGCGACCGTTATCCATCCAGACCTTGTCCGGGATGCCATAGCGTTCGAACACGTCGCGGAAGCACAGCCGGATCAGGTTCGAATTCTCCGACCGGTCGATGCGCCAGGCCAGCACCTTGTTGGAGTGCAGGTCCTGTATCGCCGCCATCACCGGGCGGTCCTTCGTGCCGTCCGGCCATTCCACGAACACGTCCCAGGTGTGGCCATCGACGTTGACCGCCTCCAGCGCATGGAACTTGCTCCGGTCGCGCTCCTGCGGCGGATACATCTCCTGCAGCTTCTGCGGTCCCTCGCGCAGCAGCACCCGCACCGGCTTCGGAATCTCGGTCTCGATGCGGCGGAACAGGGTACGTTCCGACGGCACTTTCCAGCCCTTGGCCTGGGCGGCGAGTGAAACCCTCTCGAAGCACGTAGTGAAGGGCGGTTTGGCCCCTCTCAGATAGTCGGCCTTGACCATCTCCCAGGCCGCCGGGTCGCAGTCTGCAGTGACCACCCGGCCCATGTGGCGCGGGGCCAGACATGGCAGCCAGTCGGCGCGGTCCTTGCCTGCAACCAGATCGTACCAGTTCCAGATCGTCCGGGCGCTCACCTGCCGCTGCACGGCAACGGTCCCGACCGCTGCATTCTTGTCCAGCCCGCCACGGACCAGAGCCTCGACCGAATCCAGTGCGGAAAGCCGGTCCTTGGCCTTCTCCTTCTGCTTGTCTGTCTGGTCATCCCAGTACGCCCAGGCCACGCTGCGATCGCTCGCCTTCGGGACGTCCGTCTCCGACAGTGCCGTCTCGGCCTTCGCCCGCTTCGTCAGGGCAATCTGCGCCCTGATCGGCAACACCGAGTGGTGATATTCCACCCCACCGCCCCGGCCCTGCCGCTGCCGTGACAGGGGCTGACCCAGCGAATCCAGCGCCACCGGCCAGCCTTCGGCCTTCGCCTTGCGGTTCACACCGCGCACCGTATCCGGCACGTCGGGCAGCCCGGCTTCCGCCAGTTCCGATGCTGACCACCACGCCTTCATGGTTCGACCTGGCGGTGAACCGCGTACTGCGGCTGGGCGGCGGATATCGACTCGTCAAGCAGGTCAGGTCTATCCTCACAGCGCCGAAGAAATTTCAACAGCGGGGACGGTTTCTTGACCACGGAACCATTTGATTTCTGGACCGATGTGCGTGACCGCGACGTCCGTGAAGAGTTACGAGACATGTGCTGTCCCTCCACTCAATTCATGTGGGACAATCATCTTCTTGCCCCGCGCGTGGAGTGGCAGAGCAGTGCCGACAACAGCCTCAACATGGGGTTCCTGCTCGGGTTCAGGATGGTTCGAGCATTCCTCTTCTTCAGGCGAGACGAGATGCTCTATGAATGCCCCTTCTGCCGCTGTTGCTTCGTCCAGCCATTGGCCTATCGGGACATCGAATGCGGCGCGTATGCAAAACTGACACTGGATCGTCTCCCTCAAGTCCCGAAGGATCTGCTTCCGATGCAGGTTCCGACCCAAATGCTTGAGGATGCGTTGGCCCAGACGAAGCGCCGTAGTATCGCTGGATGGCCACCAAAAAACTGACTGCCTCATCGGCTCGCCTTCCGCGCCCGCCGGAGCGACGCCAGTTCGGCCTGCATGTCTTCGACAGTCTCGGCCAGCACCGCCTCACGGATCGCGGGCTCGTACTGGCGTGGCACGATGGCCAGGCCCAGGTCATCCGCAATCAGGCCCAGCAGCCGGTAATCCTGTGTCGCCTCCATCAGCGCCATCGCCCTGACCATGCTGATCGTGTGGTCGGCCTTGCTCTCGGCGGCGTAGGCATCCAGCGTCGCGCGGGTGATCGTTTCCCCCAGGTAGGCCGACATCGCCTTCGCCACGTCCGGGCGTGTCTGCCCACCCTTTGCGGCATCTTTCAGTGTCTTCCCCACCGCCTTCGCGACGCGGGCGTCCAGCCGCGCGGCACGGATGTCGGAATCATCGAAGCGCGGCACGTGCGGCACCTCGACGGTCATCGCCAGCAGATCCAGCGTCCGGCTGTCACGGCGGTCCTTTGCCATCAGCTGACACCCTCCCCGACGATGTCATCCAGGAACCGCTGCCGCATCGCGGGCGAACAGCGCCGCCATGCCGACAGCAGCGCCTTGTAGGCAGCTTCATCCGGCGAAGTGCGTTGTGCGGTCGGTGTGATCTGCTCGATGGCCTGGCGGACCGTCTTCGGCCCGCTCTCGGCGAGCACCAGGTCAACGATTTTGATCTGACGCTCGGGCGACTGACGCGACAGCGCGAACAGCTCACCCTCTTTCTGTGCGATGTGGGTGCCTGAGAGCCTGCGCCGGACCTCCGGTGCCAGTCGGCTGTGCACCTCGACGGCACGTCGCACGGTCCGCGCATTCAGCCGCGTCCGGGTGGCGACATCCTCGGAGAATGTGCTGGCCCCTTCTTTCGAACCGTTAGCAACGGCAAAAATTGCCGTTGCTGATTTCCGGCCCTGCCGCGCCTTGCCCCCGGCCACTCCGGCACGGGTTTCCGGGTGCAGTTCCTCGTAGATGCGCTTGCGCTCGGCCAGGAACGTTGCGCGGTCCAGCGGGTTCAGCTCGTGCCGGATCAGGTTCTCATCGATCTCGATCATCCGCGCCGACAGCGCGTTCAGTCCGTTCTCGATCAGGCATTCGATCTCCGTCAGGCCCGCCAGGCGACAGGCTTCAATCCGGTGCAGCCCCGCGACCAGGTGAAACCCGCCCTCACGGTCGGTCCGCACCCTGATCGGTACCTGCTGTCCGATCTGGCCGATGCTCTCGGCGAGCGCCGCCACATGCGCCGGGTCGGCAGCACGCAGCCGGTCGGAGACCACGATCCGGTCAATGATCAGTGTCTGGCGAGTGGTCCTCATGCGCTGTCACCAGCGACTGCCCGGACCGGCGTCGGGGAGGTGACGCCGGCCCGGATCGCTCCTACCATCGGAATCACCACAACACCGATGGAGGAATTGGCAATGGAAAATCCAAACCTGAGCAATGAGGCGCTGGTCGGTCGGATCGCCGCCCTGGAGTGGATGGTGGCGCAGCAGTACGCGCTGATCCTCTCGATGTCCCCCGACCCAAAGCGCTTCCTTGACGACAATCGCAAGATGATTTCGGAACGCGTCAACGACTGGCGCTTGCCGTCGGAGATTTCCCGCCAGGCCGCTCTGGAGGTGTTTGATCGGGTTTTCTCGATCGCCGAAACGAATTCCGTACCGCAGCGATCGCCCGCTCCTGAGTGGGGGTGAAGAGCTTTTCCCCTCGGCGCAGGATCACCGAGTCGGGCAGAGGTGAAGTCATCGGCCTTCTCCATTGAGATCACAGTCAGGATGCTCTGCTGCAGCGCTTTCACGGGTCAGCCTCGCAGGAGTGACCGCAACTGGTATGTCGCGGCGGTGTCGTTGATGGCGGCGGTGACCAGAATTTCGCTGGGATGGACCAGCTTCTGCTCCTCGTCGGGCAGTTGAGCGAGGAGGTGGTCGAGTTCGCGGATCAGCTCCCCGGCCAGATGCAGCCTCAGCTGCGCGGCTCTGGTGCCGTCGCGGGCGGCGTCCCGCGATTGCGGTCGCGTGGCGGGGGGCCTGATCTGATCGGTCATCTGTTGCTCTCCGTGTTTCACAGGCTTGAATTCCCCAAGTGCCAGCCGCCACAGAACGCGCAGCGGTACGCGCCCCGTCCCGGCGTCTTCTTCCTGCGGCTGATCCGCCATGCCAGTTGCGGGCTGGTCAGACGCTGCTTGCCCTTGCATTGCGCGGCCCACAGCATCTCGGTGCCATCGACCGAATGGCTGTGGCGCGGCTGCCTGTCTGAAACCACCCGTGCCATGTCTACGCAGCCTCCACTTTTGGACGCTGACTCAGGGCGGCGCGGTCACTATCCTGCTTCACAGGGAAACGACGGGTGCCATCGGAGGCATACCACTCGGGCCAGAGCACATGGAGCAAGATGCCACTGACTATGATTCGTAAG
>CAXBNO010000240.1:0-5793 GCA_963976775.1 uncultured Kordiimonadales bacterium | reverse complement strand
AACCTCAATCCGGTCGAATTCTCCGATCTGGTATCGACCGACCGTCACCTGCGCCCCTTCGTGGAGGCCACGAACGGCGGCATCATCCGGCTTTCACGCTACGCGGAGCCTGACATCCGGCGCGTCGATCCGGGTCGTCAGGGCGCAGGCAGCGACTGGGTCGGCCTGCTGCGCAATGGCGCCTTTGATGTCACCGGACTGAAGACAACACCACTGGCACCGCCGCTGGCGGTTCTGCTCACCCTCCTCCTGCTGTTGCTGGTCTGCTGGCGACGGGAGGGGCAGTAGGGCGCTGCATCGCAACGACTGGATTTCACCTGGGGAGAAGCAACGATGAAACTCTATGACCTAGCTGCGGGATCGAACCCGCGTCGTGTGCGCATCTATCTGGCCGAGAAGGGAATCGAGATTCCCAGTCAGCCCGTGGACATGATGAAGCGCGAGAACGAACAACCGGAATACAGGAAGATCAATCCGTTCGGGAAGATGCCCGCGCTGGAACTGGATGACGGCACCATCCTGACCGAGTCCATGGCGATCTGTCGCTATTTCGAGGAACTGAACCCGGAGCCGCCGATGTTCGGGCGCAATCCGCTGGAAAAGGCGCAGGTGGAGATGTGGAACCGCCGGGCCGAGTTGAACGTGCTGATCCCTATTGCCATGTGCTTCCAGCACACCAGTGACTTCTGGATCGGTCGTCTGGAACAGCACAAGGGCTGGGGCGAGACCTGCCGGGCCAATGCCCTGGCCAGCATGGCGATCTTCGACGAGCACCTGAAGGATCGCGAGTTCGTCGCGAGTGACGATTACACCGTGGCGGACATCACGCTGCAGTGTGGCATCCTGCTGGGCAAGGGCGTTGCCCTGAAGATCCCTGAGGAGCTCGAGAACCTGACGGCCTGGTGGGGCCGCGTGACCTCTCGCCCGACCGCGCGGGCGTGACCGGGATCGCATTTCCCCTGCCCGAGGGAAACGCGTGAAGGGTGGTGGCACCCAACTTGGCATCATCATTGCTGAGTGACCCTCATGATGTGGTCAAATGTCTGGAAATCGGGGATCTGGTGGCGCGGCGGGGACGCTTCGCCACCAGATCGTGAGAGGCGCCGCAGCCCGCGGCGCATGGTGCGATTGCCGGTCTCGGTCACGCGGTACCGTGACGAGCCCCACAGACAATGTCTGGCCGTTGATGTCTCGCACACCGGGATACTGATCGCACCGAACATCTATGGCTCGGTTCGGGAGCAGGTCTTTCTGGGCACTGATGGGTTCAACGGGCGGGTCAGCGCACTCATCGCGGACCAGCGTCCGGAAGGAACCGCCCTGGCATTTGCCGACGTCGAAGAGGGGCGTAGGCTGGCGAACTGGCTGACCGCGCGGGCGGAAGGCAGGACCGGCAATCCGCAGATGAGCTGACAACCGATGCGTTGCCCTGGCCCGGTTAACCTTGGATTCATCAGCACCGTGGATGATTGCCGGAACGCGCCCGCAATCTGTCGGAATACTGAACATGTCCACACTCCAGGTCGTCCGCCGCCGCCTCAGCCAGATTCACATGCTGTTCGCCCCACCGCCTGAGTTGCGCCGTGCCCACGTGCGTTTCACCGTCAACCTGCCGATCAAGGTCCGCGAGATCGAGGAAGGCAACGCCCAGTCGCGCATCGCCGTCGATGTCTCTGACGGTGGAGTGTTCTTCGAACCCGCACTCGGCGTACCCACCGGCACCCTGGTCGAAGTCAGTGTCGGCATGTTCCTGCGAAACGCCCGCGCCACCATCGTCAGCCACCGTGGCAATGGCACTGCCCTGCTGTTCGAATCCCCTGCCCATGGCGCGGCGATCCGCGCCTGGCTGACAGAAATCGCGGAAAGCGACCCGCAGAACCGGAACACCGGATTGAAGACGATCCTGCAGGAACAGCCTGCCCCCGGCGAAGCGACCCTGCGCTGAGTGCCTGAGGCACCGCGAACGGTGGCGTCGAAATTACTTCAAGCTTAAACTATCTTCGTTCACCCGAGCCGTGACGAAGAGGGCAGGCTATGAAAATCAATGTGGTCGGCGGCGGTCCGGCCGGGCTCTATCTGGCGATCCTGCTGAAGCGCGCGCGCGCGGACATAGACGTTCATGTGCACGAACGCAATCGCGCCGACGATACCTTCGGGTTCGGTGTCGTCTTCTCCGACGAGACCCTGACCCACTTCAGGGAAGCGGACCCGGAGAGCTACAGCCAGATCATCGAACGCTTCGCCTACTGGGAGGAGATCGACACCCACTACCGGGGACAGGTCATCCGCTCCACCGGTCACGGGTTCTGCGGCATCGGCCGGATCGAATTGCTGAACATCCTGCAACAGCGCGCGGAATCGCTGGGGGTGCAGATCGAGTTCCAGAACGAGATTTCTGACCTTCAGGAACTGCGAAACTGTGACGTGCTGGTCGGTGCCGACGGGGCCAACTCCATCGTCCGCCGCGCATGGGAAGACGCATTCCGCCCGACCATCGAACTGAAGCGCAACAGGTTCAGCTGGATGGGCTCCACCGCGCCACTGAAGGCCTTCACCTTCCACTTCAAGGAGAACGCGCACGGTCACTGGATGATCCACGCCTATCGCTTCCGGGGCGAGGCCGCGACCTGGGTCATAGAGACGACACCGGAGACCTTCGCCAGATCCGGACTGAGGGACGATGACGAGGAAGGCTCCGCCCGCTATCTCGAGGAGCTGTTCGCGGAAGAGCTTCAGGGCCACCGGTTGCTGACCAACCGCTCCATCTGGCGTCAGTTCCCCGGCATCAAGTGCGAGAGCTGGGTGCACCGGAATGTCGTGATCCTGGGAGACGCCGCGCATACGGCACATTTCTCCATCGGCTCCGGCACCAAGCTGGCGATGGAGGATTCCATCGCGCTCGCCCGGTGCATCCTCAGCAATCCCGACAGCATTCCCGACGCATTGAGCGCCTATGACAGCAGCCGCAGGCTGGAGGTGGAAAAGACCCAGCACGCCGCCGATGTCTCGCTGGCCTGGTTCGAGAATGTGGCGCGCAACTTCAGCCTGCCGCCACAGCAGTTCAATTTCTCCATGCTCTCCCGCTCCAAGCAGATCACCTATGACAATCTGGCCCTGCGCGATCCCGACCTGGTGCAGGACGTGACCCGATGGTTCGCCGATGATGCCCGCAGCAAGGGGCTGCCGGTCCCGGCCGGCACCGCGCCACCGCCGATGTTCGTGCCGTTCCGGCTGCGCGACATGCAGGTCAGCAACCGTGTCGTCGTCTCCCCCATGTGCCAGTACAAGGCAACGGACGGCCTGCCGAACGAATGGCACATGGTGCATCTGGGCAGCCGCGCCGTCGGCGGGGCGGGCCTGCTGTTCACGGAAATGACCAACGTCTCGGAAGACGCCCGCATCTCACCGGGTTGCACCGGTATCTACACCGACGCGCAGGAAGCGGCCTGGAAGCGGATCACCGACTTCGTGCATGCGGAATCGGGCGCGAAGATCGCACTGCAGCTCGGTCATGCCGGGCGCAAGGGCTCGACCCAGCTTGCGTGGGAAGAGATCGACCGGCCGCTGCAGGAAGGCAACTGGCCGATCATCTCTGCCTCCGCCGTGCCCTATTTTCCCGACAGCCAGGTCCCGAAGGAAATGGACCGGGCGGACATGGACCGGGTGACCGCCGACTTCGTGCAGGCGGCAGAGCGCGCGGAACAGGCGGGCTTCGACATGCTGGAAGTGCACATGGCACACGGCTATCTGCTGGCGTCCTTCATCTCGCCGCTGACGAACCGGCGGCAGGATGCATTCGGTGGTTCGATCCGGAACCGGATGCGCTTCCCGCTGGCCGTGTTCGATGCCGTGCGGGCTGTCTGGCCCGACGCAAAGCCCATGTCCGTGCGGCTGTCAGCGACCGACTGGATGCCGGAGGGGTTGACGGAGGATGACATGCTGGCGGCAGCGCAGATGCTGGCCGATCACGGCGTCGACCTGATCGACGTCTCCGCCGGTCAGACCGTACCGGACCAGAGGCCGGTCTATGGCCGCATGTTCCAGACTCCCTTCGCCGACGCGGTGCGCCAGACCACCGGCCGGGCGACCATGGCGGTCGGCAACATCACCACGGCGGATCAGGTGAACACCATCGTCGCCTCGGGTCGCGCCGACCTGGTGGCCCTGGCCCGCCCGCATCTGGCCGATCCCTACTTCACCCTGCGGGCAGCGGCGGAAGCCGGGTTCGACGGCAAGGCCTGGCCCCTGCCCTATCAGGCCGGCGGCGAGCAGGCCCGCGCGACGGCGGAGAAGCAGCAGGCCGACATGGCCAGCCTGCGCAACGCCGCCCGACCACCGAAGCACAGGATGCACCGGCTGGCGTCGGACTGAAGTGTTTCGGTTCCGGGTCGTGAGGTGGCTCAGCCCTTCTTCAGGCCGTCATCCAGCTTGCTCGGGTCGGCATCGACGCCATCGGCGAAGTCCGGCTCCTTCACCCACGGGTACCAGGGCGGCATGTCCTGGGAGACCTTCATGGAGAACTTCGGCGCGCGTTTCTCCAGGAAGGAGCTGACGCCTTCCTGCGCGTCGGCATTGGCGCCCATGTAGACCATGTTGCGGCTGTCGATCTGATGCGCTTCCATCGGATGATCGGCGGACAGGCAACCCCAGAACATCTGGCGAATCAGGGCCACGGAAACGGCGGACGACCTGTCGATGTAGGTCCGCGCAATTTCCCGCGCCCGCGGGATCAGGTCGTCATGCGGCACGACTTCCTTCACCAGGCCACCTGCAAGTGCCTCATCGGCCTCGAACACCCGGCCGGAGAAGCCCCAGTCCAGCGCCTGAGAGATACCCACCAGTCGCGGCAGGAAATAGCTGGAACAGGCCTCCGGCACCACGCCGCGCTGGGCAAAGACGAAGCCGAACCGCGCCTTCTCCGAGGCAATGCGGATATCCATCGGCAGCTGCATGGTGGAGCCGATACCAACCGACGGGCCGTTGATCGCACCGATGACCGGTTTGCTGGAGCGATAGATACGCAGGGTCATGACACCGCCGCCGTCACGCACCACCTCACCCGGCTTGTAACCGCGTTCCTCGTAATTGAACGTGCCACCGCCGCGCGACAGGTCGGCACCGGCACAGTAGCCACGTCCCGCACCGGTGAAGATGATCGCGCGGACATTGTCGTCCGCATCGGCACGGTCCATCGCGTCGATGACCTCCACCCGCATCTGCTCGGTGAAGGCATTCAGGCGATCAGGGCGGTTCAGGGTGATGGTGAGGATCTGATCCTCGACATCATAGAGGATTGATTCGTAGGTCATTTCAGTCTCCGGCATCTGTTGTGTTCAGTCGCTGGGCCTCTTCCGCCCAGGGCGTCTTGCGCTTGTTCAGGAATGCCTGCATTCCGGCAGGCGCTTCCGGTCGCCTCAGCAACCGGACAAGGTGATCGGCGGCATGGTCGAAGACCGCTTCCGCAGGCAGGGTGTCTGTCGCCAGGACCGTATCCTTGACCGCAGCTACCGCCGCGGGGTCGCAGGCATCCACATCGGCCAGCACCGCCTCTGCGACCGTCTCCACGAGATAATGGCCGACGCCCAGGCGAAAGGCCTCCCGCCCGGTGATCCTCTGACCCAGCACGGCAATCCGGCGCAGCTGACCGGACCCGATCCGGCGGGAAATGAAGGGAATGATCTGGGAGGGTATGAAACCGACGCGCGGCTCGGGCAACGCGAACTTGGCGTCCGCCAGCAGGATGGCGACATCGGCACAGCAGGCCACGCCGAAACCACCCCCGGCGGCCCCGCC
>CAXBNO010000239.1:0-5798 GCA_963976775.1 uncultured Kordiimonadales bacterium | reverse complement strand
GAGGTCGCCGGGATTGAAGCGGAGCTGCGACAGGTAGGCCGGATCGCCCCGGGCTATGATCGTCGCGACACCGGTCAGGGAGACCAGGATACCCGCCACCTGCCAGGGGCCCGGCCGGTCCCGGAACAGCAGGAATGACAGCACCGCGATCCAGACCGGCATGGTCGACTGCAACAGGGACGCGTTCAGCGCCTCCGTCTGCGCCACCCCGACATAGACCATCGTGTTGAAGCAGCTCACCCCCAGGATCGACAGGATCAGGATGATCGGCCAGTTGGCGCGATAGACCGGCAGGTCACGACGCAACTGCGTCCAGGCGAAGGGCAGGATGATCAGCAGCCCGACCGCCCAGCGCCAGAACGCCAGTCCCACCGGCGGCACGGTCTCGTGCACCATGCGCCCGATCAGGAAATTCCCGGCCCAGAACAGCGGCGTCAGCACCAGCAGCAGGTACGGCAGGTCGAACAAGCGGCGCACGGACCCGATCCTTCCCTGGCGGTCAACTTCGCGACCGGACTGATCGCAGCTTTTCAGTTCCGCCGCAACAAGGAGCCCCGAATGTCAGACCAGCATCGAGAACAGGACCGTGGCGATGCCGAGGAAGGAGAAGAAGCCGACGATGTCCGTCACCGTGGTCAGGATGATCGACGACGCAACCGCCGGGTCCTGTTTCAGCTTTGCCAGGATGATCGGCACCAGCGCGCCGGAGGTCCCTGCCGCCACCATGGAAATGATCATGGATATGACGATGACCAGCATCAGGCCGGGACTGCCGCTCCAGATCAGCACGCCGATTCCGCAGGTGATCGCGATGCCGATACCGTTGATCAGACCGGCCTGAACCTCCTTGCGGGTGACGCGCACCCAGTCGGCAACACGGATCTCGCGCAATGCCAGGCCACGCATCGTCACGGCCAGCGCTTGTGCCCCGGCGTTGCCGGACTGACCGGCGACCACCGGCAGCAGGATGGCAAGGGCCGTGACCTGCGCGATGGTATTCTCGAACACGCCAACCACCGATGCGGCCAGGAACGCGGTCAGCAGGTTGATCTGCAGCCACGGCTGGCGCTTGCGCACCGCGAAGATACTGGTCGAGAGTGCATTCTCGTCGCGACCGCCACCGACCATCGTCTGGGCCGTTGCCGTGGCATCCGCCCGCACCGCCTCGATCATCGCCTGGTTGCCCACCAGTCCGATGGGGCTCGAAGGTCTCGGCGATGGTCGTCTGCGGGTCCATCGGGCTGAGGGCCGCGGGCACCCCCACGGTCAGTTCCGAAAGTTCCTGTGCCGGATCGGCAAGCAGCAGGGCCTTGCACTGGACACGACCGGCAAGCACGCCCGCATCATTGGTGACGAGGATGGAGACCGGCGCATAGTCCGGCGTCTGGCGCAGCAGGCGGATCGCGGCATCGACGCTGGCCGAGCCACGCAGGATGATGACACCGGTCTGCATCAGGTTACCCGCCGTGCCATGCGGATAGCTCAGGATCTCGTCGATCTCCCGCCGGACGCCCTCCCCCAGTCCACTGAGGATGCGCTCCCGGCGGGTCTTCTCGAAAGGCGCCAGCAGGCGTGCCGCGTCGCCCCGGTCGATGTGCTTGACCAGCAGGGCCACTGTACCGTCGTCCAGCAGGGGTGCCACGGCGGATGCCTGACCGGATGATATGTGTCGCCAACCGGCGATCAGGCTTTCCGGTGGCAGCGTCCCGAGGGCAGCCGCCACCTGCTCGGCGTCGAGCTCATCCAGACCCACCGCCGCCTCACGCGGGAAGTTGCGGACATAGGCTCCGACCAGATGCAGCAGGTCTGAATCCGGTGCGGCGTTCCCGGCGATGGTCGCGTTCATGTCCGGTCCTCCCGTCCGCTTGCCGCCGACCGCCCGGCAAGCAGGGCCGTCATCGTTCCGGTCAGACCGGTCTCCAGCAGCACCATCGTATCCAGTGCGGAGCGATCACCGGAGGTGCTGGCGGTGGCACCGGCGCCAGCCATCAGGGCGCGGCGCAGGTCGCCATAGCCGATGCAGCCCACCAGACGCCCACGCCGGTCCACGGCGGGCCGAACCTCATGTTCCAGCCAGTCCTCGTCCTCTGCCGCCATGTGGACCGCCGCTGCAGCGGGGATCGCGGAAACGTCCGTGACGGGCAGATCGCCGATCAGCGCGTCCGGGGTGGCGCGCATCAGATCCAGTGCCGACAGCGCCCCGGTCGGGCGGTTCGCACCATCGACCAGATAGATCGGTGCCCAGCCGACCGGTCGGGCACGCCGCACGCGGGCTGTCACGGTTTCCACCGTTTCCGCCCCGCGCGCCCTGGCGACTTCCGTCGCCATCAGGGCACCGACGGAGGACTTCGGCTGGCTCATGACCAGCGCTACCCGCGTGCGCAGGGTCTTCGGCAGGCTTTCCAGCAGCGCCGCCGAATCTTCGGCGTCCGCCTGTCGCAGCATGCGCCCGATGTCAGACGGGGCCATACCCCGGATCAGGCTGGCGCGATCCTCCTCCGACATGCCGAGCAGCACGGGAACCGCGCGGAGCGGGTCGAGATGATCCAGCAGCTTGCGCGCGCTTTCCCGGTCCAGCCGGCCCATGGTTGCGCCGATGCGCTGTGGCTCCCATTCCGCGACGGCGCGGGCGGCGGCACTGGGATGTTCGATGATGAACTGCCTGACGACATGGGTGAGGGTGTCACTCATGATCGACCTCCTGCCCCAGGATGGTACTCGACTGTTCCAGGAACGCCTTGGCAGGCACCGAGACCCGCCCTTCCGCGGTTTCGATGACGATGGCCGTGGCTGTCTGGGCGAGGATCGTGCCTTCGTGCTCTCCGACGCGGATACGCTCCCCCACGCGGTAATCCGCGCCCAGGTGGCGGGCGCCGATCAGGTTGGCGACAAGGGTCCGGGCGCCGAGCGCGAACGCCAGCGCCGCGCCCCCGAGAATGGCTGCCAGCACGATGCCCACCACCGTGATGACGATGGTGACGTCGATACCGACCTGGTCGACTCCGACGATCAGCAGCATGCCGACTGTGACCGCCTGGATCGTCCGGCCCGTGACCTCGCGCTGTGTCGTGGAGAGTGTGGTGAGCGCGTTGATCGAGATCCGGTAGGCCAGATTGCCCAGCACCAGTCCGGCGCCGATGATCAGCAGGCCGGAGAGGATGCTTGGCAGCCAGATGATCAGTTCCTCCAGCCAGGCGGAGAGAACGTCGAGGCCCAGCATGCTGCCGGCCGTCGCCAGGAACAGGATCAGCACGGTCCAGTAGACGATATCGGCCAGGATGCGCCCGACCGGTCTGCCACCGGCCACGTCGGAAAGCCCGAGGGGCATGCGGTCGGTCAGACGGCTCAGACCACCTGACAGCCGCAGGGTAACCGCCCGCAGTAGCCGCGCGACAAGCCAGCCGACAAGGGCAAGCAGGATCGCGGCGACGAGATTTGGCAGGAAGGCAATGAACTGTGCCAGCAGGCCCGAAAGGGTTTCCAGCACTGACTCCGAAATTCCGGACATCTCTTCCATGTTCGGCAATCATCCTTGAGCGGGTTTTTGTACACTACTTCGCGGCAGGCGTCGGATTGGCGTTGAGTGCGTCAGACTGCACCATTGTTTCGTGTCGCTGTCATTTGAATTCGTGTCGGATACAGAACACCCGACACCGGGAATCGGAAGGGAAAGAGACCGGATGGCACGCATGAAAAAGGCTGATGTGGAGGTGTTCTTCCAGCGTCTGTCAGACGCTGATCCGGAGCCGAAGGGTGAACTGGACTACGTCAATGCCTACACCCTTCTGGTGGCTGTTGTTCTTTCTGCCCAGGCGACGGATGTCGGGGTCAACCGTGCGACAGGGCCGCTGTTCAAGCGCGCCGATACGCCGGAGAAGATGCTGGCGCTGGGCGAGGACACGGTGCGCGATCACATCAGGACCATCGGTCTGTACCGCAACAAGGCGAAGAACGTGATCCTGCTGTCGCAGCAACTGCTGGATCGCCACGGCGGTGAGGTGCCCGACACGCGGGAGGATCTGGAGGCACTCGCCGGTGTGGGCCGCAAGACCGCCAACGTGGTGCTCAACATCTGGTTCGGGCAGCCGACCATTGCCGTCGATACGCACCTGTTCAGGGTCGGCAACCGCACCGGACTTGCGCCCGGCAAGACGCCTCTGGCGGTCGAACTGCTGCTGGAGAAACGGGTGCCGAAGCAGTTCCTGCGCCATGCACACCACTGGCTGATCCTGCACGGACGCTACGTCTGCAAGGCGCGCAAGCCCGAGTGTGGCCGCTGCCGCGTCATTGACGTGTGCCAGTTCAGGGAAAAGACGGCAGAGTAGGTGAAGGCTATCTTGCGGCCTGTTCCATCCCTCACCCCCTCCCGACCGCCCATTTCAGGATACTCACCTGGGTGGCCGGGAGGGGGTGAGGGATGGAACAGCCAACGATCAACACATCCGGGGAGGGATATGCAGCATGGTCAGGACAATCGAGAACAGGGACGGTCGAAGGCTCAGGGAATCCTTCGGGCGCTGTTTCGAGGATTTCGCGGTCGGCGATATCTATGAACACCGTCCGGGCCGCACGATCTCGGAGGCGGACAATACCTGGTTCACCCTGCTGACCATGAACCAGCATCCGTTGCACTTCGACCACGCCTATGCGGCGAAGTCGGAGTTTGGCAGGCCCATCGTCAATTCCGCCCTCACCCTGGCCGTGGTCACAGGCCTCAGCGTCTCGGACGTAAGCCAGAAGGCGGTGGCCAATCTGGGCTGGACCGATATCCGCATGCCTGCACCGGTGTTTCACGGTGATACGCTGACGGCGGAATCGGAGGTGCTGGAGATGCGGGATTCCGCCTCCCGCCCCAATGACGGGATCGTCACGGTGGAAACGCGCGGCTTCAAGCAGGACGGCACGCTGGTCATCGCCTATCGCCGCACCGTTCTGGTACCACGGCGTGGCCACGAGATCGACTGAACTGCCCTGGGGAGGGGAACGAGACATGGTTGAGACAGATCGCGAGATTGTAGGACGCTCCGGCGAGTCGATCAGCGAATCGGACGAGCGCCAGTTGCTGGACACCATCGACCGCTGGCTGGAACGCGACGTGCGCGACCAGGTGCTGGCGCTGGAGCATGCTGACGAGTATCCGCACGAGATGGTGGCACAGATGCGCGACCTGGGCCTGTTCGGGGCCACCGTCGGGCGCGAATGGGGTGGCCTGGGGCTGCCGGCCCAGACCTATTCCCGCATCGTCAGCCGGATCTCGGAGGTCTGGATGTCGCTTACCGGCATCTTCAATTCCCACCTGATGATGGCGGCGGCGGTGGAGCGCTTCGGCACCGACGCGCAGAAACGGCACTTCCTGCCCCGCTTCGCCAGCGGTGAACTGCGTGGTGGCCTGGCGCTGACGGAGCCGCATTGCGGTACCGACCTGCAGGCCATCCGCACCCGGGCGGTGCGCGATGGCAATGATTACGTGGTCAATGGCGCCAAGACCTGGATCTCCAACGGGATCGAGGGCGGGGCCGTGGCCCTGCTGGTGAAGACGGATTGGGACATCGAGCCGCGCCACAAGGGGATCAGCCTGTTCATCGCCGAGAAGGGACCGGGCTTCAGCACCGGGCGCAAGCTGAAGAAACTCGGCTACAAGGGCATCGATTCAGCCGAACTGGTGTTCGAGGACTATCGACTGCCCGCCGAGAACCTGATCGGCGGCGTGCCGGGGCAGGGCTTTCGCCAGACGGTCGGCGGGCTGGAACTGGGGCGGATCAACATCGCGGCACGTGGCGTGGGCGTGGCACAGGCGG
>CAXBNO010000238.1:0-5804 GCA_963976775.1 uncultured Kordiimonadales bacterium | reverse complement strand
CAACCGGACGCCGCGCCGAGTATGCCTCTCCCGGCCGGGGTTTCCGGCGATTTCAGATCCGATCATCGTCTTTCTGGAGAACGATCCCATGAGCGCCATCGTCGATATCACCGGACGCGAGATTCTCGACAGCCGCGGCAACCCGACCGTCGAGGTCGATGTGACCCTTGAGACCGGTGCCATGGGCCGCGCCGCCGTGCCGTCCGGCGCCTCGACCGGTGCCTATGAAGCCCTGGAGCTGCGCGATAATGATGCCGGCCGCTATGGCGGCAAGGGCGTGCTGCAGGCCGTCGAGGCGGTGAATGGCGAGATCTTCCAGGCGCTGTCGGGCATGGATGCCAGCGATCAGCTTGCCATCGACCGGATGCTGATCGAACTGGACGGCACGCCGAACAAGGCACGTCTGGGCGCGAATGCGATCCTGGGTGTCAGCCTGGCGGCGGCCAAGGCGGCGGCGGATGCGCTGGAACAGCCGCTCTGGCGCTATGTCGGCGGCATCTCCGCCCGCACCCTTCCCGTTCCGATGATGAACATCATCAACGGTGGCGCACACGCGGACAATCCGATCGACATTCAGGAATTCATGATCATGCCTGTCGGCGCACCGAGCTTTGCCGAGGGGCTGCGTTGCGGCGCGGAGGTCTTTCAGGCGCTGAAGAAGCGACTGCAGGAAGCCGGTCACAATACCAATGTCGGTGACGAGGGTGGCTTCGCGCCGTCGCTGGGCAGTGCCGAGGAAGCGCTGGAGTTCATCATGACGGCCATCGCCAAGGCTGGATACCTGCCGGGCGAGGATGTTTTCGTGGCACTGGATGCTGCCTCGACAGAGTTCTTCCACAAGGGACGCTATGAACTGAAAGGCGAGGGCAAGTCCTTCGACAAGGGCCAGATCGTCGATTATTACGCCAACCTGTGCGCCCGCTTCCCGATCATTTCCATCGAGGATGGGTGTGCAGAGGATGACTGGGAAGGCTGGGCCATGCTGACGGAACGGCTGGGCGACAAGGTGCAGCTTGTCGGCGACGACCTGTTCGTCACCAACCCGGCGCGGCTGGCGGACGGCATCGCACGGGGCGTCGCCAACTCCATCCTGGTGAAGGTCAACCAGATCGGCACCCTGAGCGAGACACTGGAGGCGGTGGACATGGCCCATCGCGCTTCCTACACCGCCGTCATGTCACACCGTTCGGGCGAGACCGAAGATTCGACCATCGCCGACCTGGCGGTCGCCACCAGTTGCTCCGCATCGAGGACATGCTGGGTCCGGACGCACTCTACGCCGGTCGCTCGGTCCTGCCGGAGTAAATTCGGCGGGCTGCGCTGCGGTCGATGGGGGGTGAAGCCGCAGGCTGTTGTGCTGGGGATCAATCGCTGTTCGGCTGTGCCGATTCATCCCCATCCCGTCCTTCCCCCGTCGAGGGGGAAGGAGCGCCAACGGAATATCTCCTACCCGCTGTTGCCCTGAGCGACGCGGGCGGCGGCGGCACCGCGCAGGCGCTGCTTCACGCCTGCCACGGCGACCTTGTCGAGCTGCTTCATCTGCTCGGCTGCCGCGTCCAGTGCCTCGTCGAAGTTGCCGGGCACGGCGACCTGATCCAGATAGCCGACGTCCAGCGCATCGGTGGGGGCGTAGAGACGCGCGCCGACCGTGGCCACGGTGAGCGCACGACGGTCCAGCCGAGCCGCCGCCAGTTCGATGGCGAAGGCGGGCAGGGTCAGGCCGATGGCCGTTTCGTTCAGGCCGATGCGGAAATCACCATCCATGCCGATGCGATAGTCCGCCGTCAGGACCAGCAGGGCACCTGCGGCCACCGCATGACCGGTCACGCCGATCAGAAGCGGTTGCGGGTGCAGCCAGGCCTTCATCAGCAGGTCCTGACCTGCGTTGACGAGCGCGGGAACGCCGGACGGATCGCCGCGAATGACCTTCAGGTCAAACCCGCCGCAAAGCACGCCTTCGCGCCCTCGGATCACCGTGATGTCGGCTTCCCCCGCCGCACGGTCCAGCGCCGCCGAGAGCGCCTGCATCATGACATGACCGAAGGCATTGGCCTTGCCGTCATCCATGCGCAGGGTCGCAACGCCGTCTGCCAGGCTGTAGTGAACCGGCTCAGCCACCGAACTGTGCCACCAGTGCCATCAGGTTCCGCGCCTGCTTCAGGTGCGGCATGTCCAGCATCTTGCCGTCCAGGCCGACTGTGCCGAGACCAGGATTGTCCTCGAACGCGGCAATGACCCGTTTTGCGTGGGTGACTTCCTCCTCAGTCGGGGTGAAGGCGCGGTTGATGACCTCCGACTGTGCCGGGTGAATGGCGATCTTGCCGATGAAGCCGGAACGCCGGTCACGGCGGCATTCCGCCTCCAGCCCTTCCAGATCACGGAAGTCGACGTAGACCACCCCCACCGGCTGCGCGTCGATGGCGCGGGCCGTGGTGAGGCAGAGCGTCTTGGCGAGCTGGAATGGTGTGTCGTAGTCACCCGTATCGGGATGCCGGTTGGTGCTGGCCCCCAGCGCCGCCGCCAAATCCTCACCGCCCCAGGTCAGGGCCGTCAGCCGTTCCGAGACATTGTCCAGATAGGTATGGAACGTCAGCAGGGACTGAGCGGTCTCCGTGGCGACACAGAGGATCCGGGTCGAGCCGAGTTCCAGTCCTTCACGCGTTTCCAGCGCCGACAGCATGGTGGCGAGCGTGTTCACGTCCGCCGCCGAATAGACCTTCGGCAGGACGATGCCGTTCGGCGCGCCGGGCATGACCGCGACCAGGTCGGGCAGGGACAGAGGCGTGTCGAGCGGGTTGATCCGCACCCACAGTTCCTGCCGGGACCGGTCAGGATGGGCCTTCAGGAAGTCGCGCGTCATTTCCCGCGCGATCTCCTGCCTGTCATCGGACACGGCATCCTCGAGGTCGAGGATCAGCGCGTCGGCGGGGTTGTCCTGCCCCTTGGCGAGCTTGCGCTCGCTGTCACCGGGCTTCGCCGCATGCTCTTGACCTTGGTCACGGCGCGCACGGTGTCACCATGAAACACGGGCTTGGCGAAGCGCACGTCGGTCATGCCCAGATTGGCAATGGTGGTGCCCAGAGTCGTGTCGCCCACCGTCACACCGATCACCAGTCCCAGCGTGAACAGGCTGTTGACGATGCGCTGTCCGAACTCGGTGCCCTTGGAGAATTCCTCATCCAGATGCAGTGGCTGCGGATTGTGCGTCATGGCGCAGAACATGACGTTGTCCATCTCGGTAATGGTGCGCGTCAGGGAATGGTTGAACTCCATCCCCACCTTGAACTCCTCGTAGTACAAACCAGACATAGCGTGATCCTCCCCTTTGCATGTTGGTCGGTGGTCATCATTCGACGGATTGGCTCAGTTTTCCAGCGCTGCCTTGATGCGCGCGGCGTCATAACCCAGTTCGCCGAGTATCTCGGGCCCGTGCTCGCCCAGTCTCGGGGCCGGACATGATGATTCTGGCTGGGTTTCCGACCAGGTCGCCGGATACGCCATCTGCCGCAGCATCCCCTCGCTTGGATGTTCGACCTCCTGGAAGAAGCCGACATCTGCCAGGTGTGGCTCCGCGATCAGATCGTCCAGGTCGTTCAGGGGGCCGGCCGGAACGTCGAGACGTTCGAAAGTCTCCAGCCATTCGGCAGTTGTACGGGTCAACAGCAGTTCCGCCAGTTCGCTGTACAGGCTGCCGATATTCTCGGTCCTGCTGGTCATCGAGCGATAGCGTGGGTCACTGTTGAAGGCCTCCTCCTGCCCCTGGTCGTGCATGAAGTCGCGCCAGTGGCGGTCGGTATAGAGCATCAGGCAGACATGGCCGTCCTTCGTGGGGAAGGGGCGACGGTCCGGCACCAGCATCCGGGAATAGCCGCTCGGCCCTAGGTCCGGACTGAAGGTCGCGCCACCCATGTGGTCGCCCAGGACGAAACTGGCCATCATCTCGAACATTGGCATGTCGATGCGCTGGCCCCTGCCAGTGCGCAACTGGTGTACCAGTGCCGCATTGATCTGACCTACTGCCCACAAGGCCACCCCGCGATCCACAAGCGCTGTCGGGGCGTAGGCGGGCGGGTGCCCGCTGGCGCGATGGGACAGGGCAGGGATGGCGACGCCACCCTGGATAAGGTCGTCGAAGGCGGGCTTGGCCGCATTGCGCCCGTTCTGGCCATAGCCGAAGAGACCGGCGTAGATCAGGCGCGAATTGAGCGCGCTGACTGTCTCCCATCCCAGCCCGAGTCGCGCCATCACCTTCGGGCGACGGTTGTAGATCAGCACATCGGCGTCACGCAGCAGGTCGAGCATCGCTGCATGGGCATCAGGCCGTTTCAGGTCGAGCACGATGCTGCGCTTGCTGCGGTTCACATTAAGGAAGATCGCACCCATGCCCGGATTGCGCATCGGCCCTATCCCCCGGACCGGATCGCCCCCCGGTGCCTCCACCTTGATCACGTCCGCGCCCATGTCGCCCAGGATCTGGCTGGTGTAGGGGGCCATGAGCATGTTCGTCGATCACCCGGATGCCGGTCAGCGGGCGCTGGCCCGTCTCCGGCGGCGTCGTGCTTGCTGTCATGGTCAGTAGGACTTTGGCAGGCCGAGCACCCGTTCCGCCACATAGCAGAGGATCAGGTGCGGGGTGATAGGGGCAATGCGATGGATCAGGGCTTCGCGCAGATAGCGCTCCACATGATATTCCTTTGCGTAGCCCATGCCGCCGTGGGTCAGGATCGCGGTGTTGCAGGCCTTGAAGGTGGCTTCACCGGCCAGATACTTCGCCGCATTGGCAAATGATCCGCTGTCCTCGCCCCGGTCGTAGAGCTGAGCGGCACGGAAGACCATCAGGTTCGCCGCCTCCAGTTCCATCCAGTTCTCGGCCAGCGGATGCTGGATCGCCTGGTTCATGCCGATGGGGCGGCCAAAGACCTCCCGCTCGTTCGCATAGTTGGTGGCACGCCGCAGGGCGGCCCGGCCCAGCCCCACCAGTCCGGCGGCGATCAGGATGCGCTCGGGGTTGATGCCGTGCAGCAGATAGCGGAAGCCCTTGCCCTCGTCCCCGATCCGGTTCTCGACCGGGATCTCCAGTCCGTCGATAAAGACCTGATTGGAATCAACGCACTTCCGGCCCATCTTGTCGATCTGCCTGATCTCCACCTTTGACCGGTCGAGATCGGTGAAGAACAGGCTGAGGCCATCGATCGGCTTTTCCGTATCAGCCTCATCGGAAGTGCGGGCGATCAGCATGATCTTGTTCGCGACCTGCGCCGTGCTGATCCATGTCTTCTGGCCATGCACGATATAGCGGTCGCCCTTGCGCACGGCCCGTGTCTTCAGTCGGGTGGTATCCAGACCCGTGTTCGGTTCCGTGACACCGAAGCAGGCGATGTCGTCGCGCTTTATCACCGGCGGCAGCATGCGTCGCTTCTGTTCCTCCGTGCCATAGCGCACGACGGGATTGAGGCCGAAGATGCCGAGGCTTACCGAGGACACACCGCCGTTGCCCGCACCGGACTGGGAGATCGCCTGCATCAGGATTGCCGCCTCCGTGATGCCGAGGCCGGAGCCACCATATTCCTCCGGCATCGCGATGCCCATGAAGCCCTGATCCGCAATGGCCCGGCAGAAGTCTTCCGGGAACCTGCCGTCGGTGTCCCGCGCCAGCCAGTATTCGTCGTCGAAGTCGCTGCACAGGCGTTCGACGCTGTCGCGGATCTGCAGTTGTTCCGGCGTGAAATCGATGCTCATGAAATCTCCCTCCCCAGGGCTGTCTCGGGTACTTCTCTCTGTGCGGGCCGGAAGCCGAAGGCCCG
>CAXBNO010000237.1:0-5819 GCA_963976775.1 uncultured Kordiimonadales bacterium | reverse complement strand
CGCCGGGGCGGAGCGGATGCGCCTGCGCCGCTTCTCCCGCAAGGGCGTGACCGCAAAGACCTGCTTCGATACCTCCACCATCACCAGCCCCGCAAAGCCCGGCCAGATTCGCGTGCCCACACGCTCGAACAGCCGGTTGGCACGCAGCAGCGGTCGCCAGCCGAGGGGCGGAAAATGCAGCGCCATGTTGGTCTGCTCCGGCAGGAACATGTTGGCACGCAACAACCGCAAGAGCTGACCGGTGGTATAGGGATGGCCGTGTCCGAACGGCGTGTGCTCCGCCCGCGACCAGAGACCGCGGCGGTTGGGGACGATGAACAGGGCACGCCCGCCACTGTCCATCACCCGCCATATCTCGCGCAACAGGGGCCGCGCGGCTTCCGTCGTCTCCAGCGCGTGGACGACGATGATCCTGTCCATGCTCTGGTCCGGCAGGGGCAACTCGAGCTCGTCCCCCAGAAAGACGCGGTTGGGTCCTTCGCGGGGCCAGTGCTGGATACCCTGGTTGGCGGGCATTGCGGCCATCACCCGGTCGGCCTGCTCCAGGAACGGCCGGATGAAGGGCGTGGCATAACCGATACCCAGCACCTTCTGTCCGCGCACATCAGGCCAGAGCTGGGCCAGCGACTGCCGCACATGGCGACGGACCAGATGCCCGAGAGGTGCCGAATAGAACTGGCTGAGGTCAATGATGTCCGGACGCCACATGTGTCGCCTGCAGTCCCCGTATCAGGTTCGTTTCCCGTACCCGGTTCCAGCGGAGTCCGGTTCAGATGGGATCATGCGGCGCACGGCGCAGCATGTCGAGGCTGGCCAGCAGTGCCCCGCCCGTGATCAGCAGACACGCAAGCCCCACCTGCCAGGTTGCCACCGCCTGCCCCGCAACCACCAGCACGAGCGTGGACAGAAGCGGGGCGAGGTAGGCGGCGGCACCAAGGACACGCAGGTCACCTCGCTTCGTCGCATGGTCCCAGAGGAAGAACGCGCCACCCACCGGCCCCAGGCCAAGGCCCAGGATCGCCAACCACTCGATCCCCGCCGGCATGATCGTGGTCTCGAACGACAGGTGCAGCACAAGGGCACCGGCGGCGGTAACGGCACAAAAGCCGCCAACCGCATCCGTCGGCACCTCGGCGAAGCGACGGTTGAGCACGGAATAGCTTGACCAGATCAGCGCGCAGGCCATAGCCGCGAGATAGCCTGACAGGTATGCCGGGTCGAAACGCAGCCCCTCGCGCGCAACGATCAGCACCGCGCCGGTGAACCCCAGCAGGGCCCCGACGACATGGATCACCTTCAGGCGCTGCCCCGGCAACAGGGCCGAGAACAGCACGATCAGCAGCGGCCAGAGATAGGCGATCAGGCTCGCCTCCACCACCGGTGCGTTGCGCAGCGCCACGAAGTACATGGCGTGATATCCGAACAGTCCGGTGACCCCCAGCAGCCATGCCGCCGGTGGATGCCGCAACCGTCGCAGCGGGTTCTGCCCGCGCCGGATCCAGATCATCAGCGCGATCAGAAAGGCTATCGCGAAACTCATCGCCGTCAGTTGCAGGGGCGGTACCGAACCACTAGCGGCCGTCATCAGGGCAAGCAGGGCCCAGGAGAGAACTGCAACAATTCCGATCAGGGTTGCGCGCGTTGTCGCTTGTTGCATCAGTGCACTCTGTGGTTCACAGGGGATGGCGCGGCGACCGGGCCGCTGTCGAGAGGATCATGTCTTGGGCGAACTGGTATTCTTCCATACGGCGGACAGCAACGTCGATCTGTTCGAGACGGCGGCGCAGACAGCAGGATTGCCCGGTACCCGCCGCCATGTTGTGCGGCCTGCCCTGCTGGAGTCCGCCCGAATCGCCGGCGGTCTGAACGAGACCATTCGCAGCAATGCAGCCAGCCAGATGATCGAATCCCTGGAAGGCGCGGACCATCTGATCTGCACCTGTTCGACACTCGGGCCGGTGGCGGACTCGCTGGCCGGGATGGGGCACCCCGTCATCCGCGTCGACCGGGCGCTGGCGGAGGCGGCGGTGACCAGGGGAACCCGGATCGCGGCGCTGGTCACGCTGAACTCCACCATCGAACCGACCCGGGACCTGTTTCTGTCGGTCGCCGAAAAACTGGACCGTCATATCCACCTGGACCTGATCATCGTCGAGGGTGCTGCCCAGTTGCTGTCGGATGGGGACATCACCGGCTATGCCCGCGCCATCGCCAATGCGGTCGATGCCACCCCCGACGACTATGATGCGATTACCCTGGCCCAGGCCTCGATGGCACCGGCGGCGCAACTGGCGCGGGGCCCCGTGATGACCAGTCCCGAGACCGCGATGCGTGCCCTGGCCAGGGACCTGGATGTCTGAGCATGACAGTCGTGCTCCGCAGATGCTCGACAGCCCAGTTTCGGACCAATATTGTTGCGCGCACCTGACCATGTCCTGGGGAGGATCTTGAGAGATGGATCTGGCGTTCTCGCCCGAAGAACAGGCCTTTCGCGCCGAAGTCCGCACCTTTCTGGACGCTGAACTGCCTGATGATCTGCGCCACAAGGTGCGTCAGCGCCGGGAGCTGGAGCGCGAGGACTATCTGCGCTGGCAGCGGATACTGCACGCCCGGGGCTGGATCGCCGGTTCATGGCCGAAGGAACATGGCGGCTGCGACTGGACCCCGGCGCAGCGCCACATCTTCGACGAGGAATGCCACGCCGCCGACGCGCCGCCGCTGCTGCCGTTCGGGCTGCAGATGGTTGGCCCGGTCATCTATACCTTCGGCCGCCCGGACCAGAAGGAATTCTTCCTGCCACGGCTGCTGTCCGGTGAACACTGGTGGTGCCAGGGCTATTCGGAGCCGGGATCGGGTTCGGACCTTGCCAGCCTGCAGACCGCCGCGGTGCGCGACGGTGATGACTACATCATCAACGGCCAGAAGATCTGGACCTCTCTGGCGCACCATGCCGACTGGATCTTCTGCCTGGTCCGCACAAGGAAGGAAGGCAAGCATCAGGAAGGCATCAGTTTCCTGCTGATCGACATGAAGACACCGGGCATTACGGTGCGCCCGCTGATCCTGATGGATCAGGGCCATCACGTGAACGAGGTCTTTTTCGAGAACGTGCGTGTCCCCGTCGCCAACCGCATCGGGGAGGAGAACAGGGGCTGGACCTACGCCAAGTTCCTGCTCGGCAACGAACGCGCCGGCATCGCGGAAGTGGCCTGGAACAAGAAGCTGCTGCAGCGGCTGAAGGAAATGGCCGCGGACACACCCGCCAGCGGTGACCGGCTGCTGGACGATGCGGTATTTTCCCGCAAGGTGGCCGAAACGGAGGTCAAGCTTACCGCGCTGGAGTATTGCAATCTCCGTATCCTCGCCGCTATGCAGGAGGGATCGCCCCCTGGCGGGGAGGCCAGTATGCTGAAGCTGCTGGGATCGGAGGTTACCCAGGCCATTACCGAATTGACGGTGGAGGCTCTGGGATACTATGCCGCTCCCTACGAGATGGCAGACAGGACTCCGGGCAGCAACTGGTCTCCGGTGGGGCCGGAAGCGGCCGAGGGTGTCATGGGGCAGCACCTGTTCATGCGGGCGATCACCATCGCCGGCGGGTCGAGTGAGGTTCAGAAGAACATCATCGCGAAGATGGTGTTAGGATTGTAGACGGGTGCCGCGCTGGCGGCATTCCGGGATCATGTGGCGGGGAGGATACAGGGCCCGATGGATTTCAACCTTTCGGAAGAGCAGCAACTGCTGAAAGACAGCGTCGACCGGTTCGTTCTGGACGACTACGACTTCGAGAAGCGGCGCAAGACGTCCAACAGTGACGACGGTTTCAGCCGCGACAACTGGAAGACCTTTGCCGAGCTCGGCTGGCTGGCCGTTGGCCTGCCGGAGGAATATGGCGGCTTCGGCGGTCCCGTCGAGACCATGATCGTCATGGAAGCCATCGGACGCGGTCTGGTGACCGAACCCTATCTGCCGACCGTCATTCTGGGCGCGGGCCTGGTCGCGGAAGCCGGTACCGACGCGCAGAAGGAAGCGATCCTGGGCGCGGTGGCCGAAGGGTCCTGCATGCTGGCTTTCGGCTATGCCGAGCCGACATCGCGCTTCAATCTCGCTGATGTCTCGACGACGGCGGAGAAGAAGGGTGACGGCTACGTCCTCAATGGCCACAAGTCGGTCGTCTATGGTGCCGCTGCCGCAGACAGGATCATCGTTTCCGCCCGCACCTCAGGTGGTGTGCGTGACAATGACGGTATCTCGCTCTTCATCATCGACAACAATTGCAAGGGCCTGACCCGCCGCGACTATCCGACAGCGGATGGCCTGCGCGCCTCCGAGGTCGAGATGGACAATGTCGAGGTCGGTGCCGACGCATTGCTGGGGACGGAAGGTGCCGCGCTGCCGGTGATCGAGAAGGTCGTCGACCAGGGCATTGCCGCACTCTGTGCCGAGGCTGTCGGCTGCATGGAGATGCTGAAGGACGAGACCAACGAGTACCTGAAGACACGCAAGCAGTTCGGTGTGCCCATCGGCAAGTTCCAGGTGCTGCAGCATCGCATGGTCGACTGCTTCATCGAACTGGAGCAGTCCCGGTCCATGACCTACATGGTGACGCTGAAACTGGACGAGGACGAGAAGGAGCGCCGCAAGGCCGCTTCCTCCGCCAAGGCCCAGATCGGCAAGGGCGGCGTCTTCATCGGCGCCCAGTCGGTGCAGATGCATGGCGGCATGGGCATGACGGACGAACTGAAGATCAGCCACTACTACAAGCGGCTGATGCAGATCGACACCATGTTCGGCAACCGCGACTGGCACCTGAAGCAGTTTGCTGCGCTGACGCAGTAGCCCCGGCTTCAGACGGCGAGACAGATCATCCCGGCCAGGCCCCGCCTGCGCCGGGATTTTCTTTTTCGGCTGGTCCGAACGCGATGCATGTCGGCAGAATGCGGCCCGCACGAGATCAGGAGAATTTGGCATGAAACGCCTGCTTGGCTGCCTCGCACTGCTGCTGCCGCTCCTTGCGGTTCAGGTTCAGGCCGGATCGCTCCCCGATGGCGATGCGGCGGCACTCGGATTCGATCCGGTGAGGCTGTCCGCACTTGACCGGTCGGTGCAGGCAAGGATCGACGAGAGCGCGTTTCCGGGTGCGGCCATCCTGATCGTGCGTGACGGACAGGTCGCACATCAGAGCCTGCTCGGCAGACGCGCGCCGGGCGGTGGGCCGATGACAGGTGACACCCTTTTCCGCATCTACTCGATGACCAAACCCATCGTGTCGGTAGCGGCGCTGGCGCTGGTGGAACAGGGCAAGCTTGATCTCGACCAGCCGCTGAGTGACCTGATCCCCGCCTTCGCCGCGACGCGGGTCGCCACCGGGCTGCTGAATGCGGACGGGGAGCCGGAAACGGAGCCGACGCTACGACCCATCACCATCCTTGACCTGCTGCGCCACACCTCCGGGCTGACCTATGGTTTCTTTGGTCAGGGCGTGGTGCGTGATGCCTACCGGAATGCGGCGGCGGGCAGTGCCGGGCTTTCGAATGTCGAGACAGCTGCTCGCCTCGCCGATCTGCCGCTGGAGCATCAGCCCGGCACAACGTGGGAATACAGCCGCGCGACCGATGTGCTGGGTGCGGTTGTCGAGATCGCCTCCGGCAAGCCGCTCGCTCAGGCGCTGGCGGCGATGATCTTCCAGCCGCTGGGGATGCACGACACCAGCTTCGGCATTGCCAACGCTGCGCACTACCCCCGCATCGCCGAGCCGCACGAGAATGACAGCCGCATCGGTGGCTACGGCATGTTCAACCCGCGCATCACCGGCAAGG
>CAXBNO010000236.1:0-5820 GCA_963976775.1 uncultured Kordiimonadales bacterium | reverse complement strand
AGATTGCGTTAAGCTCGCGCGGCTTCCCCCCTCCGGCGGCTGGCTTGACAGGGGAACGACCGCTCGCCAGATTAACCCGGTTGTGGGAAGAAATAGTTCCCGAAAAACAACGGGTTAGAAAATGAATGTGGAGCGTTTCGGCGCTCCGGGCTGCATTATTGACGCGGTCTTTCCACAGATGCGAGACCGGGGCCGCGATGCCCCCTGCAACGAGACAGAGGTTCCCTTGGCTGGCGGTAACGAAATTCGTTCGACGTTTGTCGACTACTTTGCGCGCAACGGGCACACCCATGTGCCGTCGTCACCGCTTGTGCCGCACAACGACCCGACCCTGATGTTCACCAATGCTGGCATGGTCCAGTTCAAGAACGTCTTCACCGGGCAGGAGAAGCGGGATTTCAGCCGGGCTGTCACCTCCCAGAAGTGCGTGCGCGCGGGCGGCAAGCACAATGACCTGGACAATGTCGGCTACACGGCACGGCATCACACGTTCTTCGAGATGCTGGGCAATTTCTCCTTCGGTGACTACTTCAAGGATCAGGCCATCGAACTGGCGTGGAACCTGATCACGCGGGAGTATGGCCTGGCGCAGGACCGTCTGCTGGTCACGGTCTATTCGGAGGATGACGAAGCCGCGGCGCTCTGGAAGAGGATCGCGGGCCTGCCGGAGGAGCGCATCATCCGCATCGCGACCTCCGACAATTTCTGGTCGATGGGTGATACCGGACCCTGCGGGCCGTGTTCCGAGATCTTCTTCGATCACGGCGACCACATCCCGGGCGGCCCGCCGGGCAGCCCCGATGAGGACGGTGACCGTTTCATCGAGATCTGGAACCTGGTGTTCATGCAGTACGAGCAGGTGGACGCGGCAACCCGCAACGATCTGCCACGTCCGTCGATCGATACCGGCATGGGGCTGGAGCGCATGACGGCGACCCTGAACGGGACGCATGACAATTACGCCACCGACCTGCTGCGCAACCTGATCGAGCAGTCGGCCCATTTCTCCAACAGCGATCCCGACGGACCGGACGCCGTGCACCATCGCGTCATTGCCGACCATCTGCGGGCGAGTGCATTCCTGATCGCCGACGGCGTGCTGCCGACCAACGACGGTCGGGGCTATGTGCTGCGCCGGATCATGCGCCGCGCCATGCGCCACGCGCACATGATCGGCTGTCGCGACCCGCTGATGTACCGGCTGGTGCCGGAACTGGTGCGGATGATGGGCAGTACCTTCACCGAACTGCAACGTGCGGAGGCGCTGATCACTGAAACGCTGAAGCTGGAGGAGAACCGCTTCAAGCAGACGCTGGAGCGTGGACTGAAACTGCTCGGCGACGCAGTTGATGATCTGGGCGAGGGCCAGGCCCTGCCCGGCGACGTGGCGTTCCGCCTCTACGACACCTATGGCTTCCCGCTTGATCTGACGCAGGACATCCTGCGCGGCCAGGGGCGCCCCGTGGATACGGCCGGTTTCAACGCCAGCATGGAGAAGCAGCGGGAGTCTGCGCGGCAGAACTGGGCCGGGTCCGGCGGCGAGGCGACGGAGAAGGTCTGGTTCGCGGTGCGCGACCGGGTCGCGGCAACGGAGTTCCTCGGCTACGACGCGACAGCGGCGGAGGCGAAGGTGGAGGCCATCATCGTGGACGGGGCCGAGACGCAGAAGGCCCCGAACGGCACGGAAGCCATGATCGTCCTGAACCAGACCCCGTTCTATGGCGAGTCCGGTGGCCAGATGGGGGATGTCGGAACGCTGACATCCGAAGGCGGCGTCACGGTGGTCGTGACCGACACGGCGAAGAAGGTCGGCGATCTGCATGTCCATATCGGGCAGGTCAGTGGGGGCGACCTGGCCGTCGCCGTCGTGGACCGGGACCGGCGGGATCGTCTGCGGGCCAACCATTCTGCGACGCACCTGCTGCACAAGGCCCTGCGTGACCGGCTGGGCGATCATGTTTCCCAGAAGGGGTCGCTGGTGGCACCGGAACGCCTGCGCTTTGACATCAGTCACCCGAAGGGCATGACGGCTGAGGAGATCGCCCAGGTGGAGGCGGACGTGAACGCCATGATCCGTGGCAATGGCGACGTCTCGACCCGTCTGATGACGCCCGATGCCGCGGTGGAGGCCGGGGCGCTGGCGCTGTTCGGGGAGAAATATGGCGACGAGGTCCGTGTGGTCTCCATGGGTCCCGCCGACGATCCGACGCTTTCGACGGAACTCTGCGGCGGCACGCATGTGCGCCGTACCGGTGACATCGGATTGTTCCGTATTGTCTCGGAGGGTGCGGTCGGGTCCGGAGTGCGCCGGATCGAGGCGCTGACAGGGGCCGCCGCATTCGAGTACCTGAGCGAGCAGGAACAGGCACTGCGGGAGATTGCCGGAACGCTGAAGGCGACGCCGGGCGAGGCTCCGGCGCGTGTGAAGCAGTTGCTGGAGGAACGGCGGAAGCTCGAGCGCGAACTCGCCGATGTGCGCAGGAAGGCGGCGATGGGGGGCGGCGCGGCGAGCGACGGTCCCGCGGCGAAGGATGTGGGCGGCATCCGCTTCATCGGCCAGGTTGCCGAAGGCATCTCCGCCCGTGACATGAAGGGCATGGTCGACGAGATGAAGTCCGGCGGGTCCGGTGTCTATGCCATGGTCGGGGTCACCGATGGCAAGGCAGCCCTGGTTGTCGGCGTGACGGACGACCTGAAGGGCAGATTGAGTGCGGTTGATCTGGTCCGTGCCGGGGTCGGGGCCATTGGCGGCACCGGTGGCGGTGGTCGGCCTGACATGGCGCAGGGCGGCGGGCCTGATGGCGCCTCCGCCGCAGCGGCGATCAGCGCGGTGGAAGCCGCACTCGCCGAGGCCGGTTCGGGAGCCTGAGAAACATGGTGGCGCAGCGTGACAGGGTCAGCCTGCGCCACCGGACCTTCGAGATTGTCGAGGAGGCGGCGCCCGGTGATCGCCCGAGCCTGCTGTTCGACCGGTTCCTGATCGTCCTCATCTCCGTGAATATCGCTGCGGTGGTTCTGGAGACAGTGCCGTCCCTGCACGACCGGTTCGCCCTGGAGTTCCTGGTGTTCGAGGTGATCTCGGTCATCATCTTCACGGTCGAGTATGCGGTCAGGGTATGGGTCGCCCCGGAGCATCCGTCACTGAAACGCCACGGGCCGGTCATGGGGCGTCTGCGCTATGCCGTGTCCGTCAGCGCGCTGATCGACCTGCTCGCCTTCCTGCCCTTCTATCTGGCGATCTTCTTCGGCGCGGACCTGCGGGTGCTGCGGGTGCTTCGGCTGCTGCGGTTCCTGAAGCTGATGCGCTATTCCTCGGCGCTGATGACGCTGCAGCGGGTATTGTATGACGAGCGGCGGGCACTGGTCGCATCGCTGCTGATCATGTTCGGGTTGCTGATCATTTCCTCCACCGCGATCTATCACGCGGAACGTCATGCCCAGCCGGAGGTGTTCGGGTCCATTCCGGCGGCCATGTGGTGGGCGCTCGCAACGCTGACCACCGTTGGATATGGCGACATCGTGCCGGTGACGCTGTACGGCAAGCTGATCGGTGGTGTGGTCATGCTGTTCGGGCTCGGCATGTTCGCGCTGCCGCTGGGCATCATCGCCATGGGCTTCTCCCAGGAAGTGAACCAGCGGCAGTTCGTGGTCACCCCTGTCATGGTCGGCAAGGTGCCGCTGTTCGAGGACCTGAACGCGCGGGAGATCGTGCGCATATCGCGCATGATGCGGGCCAGGCACTACGCGGCGGACGAAACGATCATCCAGAGCGGCAGTGAGCCGTCGGCGGAATTGCTGTTCGTTGCCAACGGGATCGTCACCGTCGAAACCACGTTTGGCGTTCGTGTCATTGCTGATGGCGGTATCTTCGGTATCGAGTCCGTCCTGCGTCTGGACAAGGTCGTCGTCTCGGCCGTCGCCGAGACCCCGGTCCAGTTGATGATGCTTGCTGCCCAGGACGCGCGGGACCTTGTCCGGCGACACCCGGAACTGGAAGGGGTGCTGCTGGCCCAGATCGCTGAGCAGGCAGGGTCAGACCCGGAGGATCAGGAGCGTTGAGCCAGTCGGGCAGGTGGCGGGCCGGTCGGGGCAGTAGGTCGGTGATGCGATCAAGCGGTGGACCGACCTAAAGGCCGGCGATTGCGCCGATCCGGTCGACATCAACGTGCGCGGTGAGGTGCCGGGCCAGGGCGTCGAGGGTCTGGTCGATACTGCCATCGAAATCCAGCGTGCCGTCGGTGGCAGCGCCGAGCTTCAGGAGAAACTGCCGCCGAAAGGCATCATCGCGGAACAGGCCGTGGACGTAGGACCCGACAATCCGGCCGGACCGGTCCATCGCGCCCTCCGGCCTGTCGCCGATCTGCAGGAACGGTCGTTGCCGGTCCGGGCCGTCGGTGCTGCCGATGTGGATTTCGTAACCGCGCACGCTGGATCCTGATGCAGGGTGCAGCCCTTCGACCGGCCGGGTCTGCTTGGCGGGATGCATCATGGTCTCGACCTGCAGCAGGCCCAGACCCTTCTCGGTGCCGCGCGCGCCCTCGATTCCGTCCGGATCATGGACCATCCGGCCAAGCATCTGGTAGCCGCCGCAGAGGCCAAGCACATGCTCGCCGCGTCGGGCGTGTGCGAGAATGTCGATGTCCCAGCCCTGCGCGCGCAGATACCGCAGTTCGCCGGTCGTGGACTTGCAACCGGGCAGGATCACCAGGTCGAGATCAGCGGGCAGGGGTGTTCCCGGCTGGATGATCTGCAGGTCGACGCCAGGTTCTGCCGCCAGGGGGTCCAGATCGTCAAAGTTGGCGATGCGTGAAAGGGCCGGAACACCGATCCTGAATGCACCCGGTCGTTGCCGGGCGCGACCGGCCAGCTCCATCGCATCTTCCGCAGGCAACCGGTTGGCCGCGTGAAACCACGGAATGACACCCAGTGCCGCCCAGCCGGTCCGGGAAGCGATCAGGTCCCGGCCATCGTCGAACAGGCCCGGGTCGCCCCTGAAGCGGTTGACCAGAAAACCCCTGATCCGCGTCTGTTCGGCGGGGGGGATCAGGGCATGTGTGCCGACGATCTGCGCGATCACGCCGCCGCGATCGATATCACCGACCAGGATCACGGGAACATCGGCCGCCTCGGCAAAGCCCATGTTGGCGATGTCGCCAGCCCGCAGGTTGACCTCCGCCGTGCTGCCGGCGCCCTCCACGATGATCAGGTCGGCGTCGGCACAGAGGTGGTGATAGCTCTGCATGACGCGGGTCAGCAGTTCCGGTTTCAGGGCGGAATATTCGCGCGCGCGGACCGTCGCGAAACGCCGCCCCTGAACCACGACCTGTGAACCGGTCTCGCTCTCCGGTTTCAGCAGCACGGGGTTCATGTGCACGCTGGTGGGGACACGGGCGGCGAGGGCCTGCATGGCCTGGGCACGCCCGATCTCGCCGCCGTCATCGGTGGCGGCGGCATTGTTCGACATGTTCTGGGGCTTGAAGGGGCGGACGCGGAGGCCACGGTCGGCAAACAGGCGGCAAAGCCCGGCGACCAGCATGGACTTGCCCACGCTGGATCCGGTGCCCTGCAGCATGATGGCGGCGGTCAGGTCCTGCCTCCGGCCACGGTGGCCGACAGACGAACCTGTGGGAGAGGAGTTCCCTTACCGTCACCCGGCCTTGAGGTCGGGGTTGTCGTCATCGTCCAGATCATCATCAGCCTCCGGACCGGTTGTCATGGCGTCGGTCAGCAGCCCGGCATGGTGCATGATCTGCTGTTCGATCTTCAGCGCCACGTCGGGGTTCTCGGCCAGGAACTGCTTCGCGGCCTCCCGGCCCTGAC
>CAXBNO010000235.1:0-5840 GCA_963976775.1 uncultured Kordiimonadales bacterium | reverse complement strand
GTTGCTCCTCGCGCCGCTTGAAGTCCGAGACATCGCCCATGACATGCAGTCGTCCACCGTTCGGCAGGATACAGGTGACCCATATTGACCAGAGACCGGACGCGGTCATGTCCACAAGCGGCTTCTGTGGCGTGTCATAGCCCTTGAGCAGGTTCTGCCGCCGCGCATCCTCGTGCCCCTGGGCGCCCCGGATCAGGCCATGCTCCAGGATCGTCTCGATCTGCTCCTCGATGGTTCCATTCGGAACGGGGAACACATCCGGGTCCGGAAAGAATGATCGCATGCCCGGCGTCCAGCACTTGGCGCGTCGGTCTGGACCGAAATAGATGATGCCGAGGTTCTCCGCCGATGCCCCGGAAAGCATCTGCGAGATCGCCCTCTCCGTGTCGTCTGCTCCCGCATCTTGCACGCATTGCCAGAGCATGGCACCGCCTGGAAGCCGTGATCCGCTGACCATCCAGCCCGATACGGCAGCCAGGGGACGCGGACCGGGATCATCCAGGTTTCCCAGGAGTTCGATGGCATCTGCCGCAGCAGGCACGAGATCGTCAAAGGCCTTGCTGGCAGCCACCACTCTCGGTGCCACGCCGGATGGTCCGTGAGTCACGGCAACAAGCGCGTCAAGACGAACAAATGCCTCGATGAGAGTCTGATCCATCATGCTCGGCCCCGACAGGCCAGGTTTGAAAGCGTGCACATCGCCCATGAACCACACAAATACCGGCGGACAGCTAACACTTCATGAATGACGGTTGCCGATCCTTCGCGCATCACGGGTCATCGGACTTGTGCGGGTGCCTGCGGCACTCCGGCCCAGAACTCGGGATCATGGCCATAGAATATGCGTGCGCCTCGCCGTTGCAGTTCCCTCAGCTTCCTGAGGCTCTGACGCATCTCGTCCGCATCGTGGAGGATCATCGGCAGACGCATTTCCTCCAGCGTGCGTCGCAGATAGCAGGCGTCACCGGTCAGGACCACATCACCATCAGGCAACCGGACCTTCAGCGACTGATGTCCGGGCGTGTGACCGTAGGTGGGGATGCAGACCACGGAACCATCACCGAAGATGTCATGCTCCCCATCGGGAAGCACCAGGTCATGCCCGTGATCGAAATCCTGCTTCATGAAACCGATCCTGGCGGCGATATCGGGATCGTTCGCCGCGTCCCATTCCCGGCGCTGAACCACCATCCGGCAGTCAGGCAGGGCGTCATTGCCGCCCGCGTGATCGAAGTGCAGGTGGGAATTCACCAGATAGTCGATGTCTTCGACACCAATCCCCATGGCGTTCAGCCGTGCGGCGATGTCGGTGTCCTTCTCGAAGGAAATTCCATAGTACTTCGCGATCTTTCCCAGCCGGGCGAACGGGTCGGTCTGGACCTGGAGATTCAGACCGCTGTCGAACAGCACCCGCCCCTTGGGATGCTCGATCAGATAGCAGGGAACAGGTACACGAATACGTCCTTCTGCCCCGGCCAGCATCGCCTTCAGGCTCATCTCCAGCCAGCCGCAGGTCATCGCATACAGGCGGATCGTCATGTCAGCCACCCCGATCATCATGTGTCAGCAACCGCATCAGATAGCTGCCGTAGTCGTTTCCCTTCATGGCTTCGGCCAGCCTACGCAGGGCGTCGTCCCCGATCCAGCCCCTTCGCCAGGCGATTTCCTCCGGTGCGGAGATCTTCAGCCCCTGTCGCTTCTCCACCGCATGAATGAACTCGGCGGCCTCCAGAAGGCTGCCCGGGGTGCCGGTATCCAGCCAGGCGAAGCCGCGCCCCAGGGTCTCGACGCGCAGCTTTCCGCGCTGGAGATAGTGCCGGTTCACGTCCGTGATCTCCAGCTCACCGCGCCCCGAAGGTGCAATGGAGCGGGCCACGTCGGCAGCATTGCTGTCGTAGAAATATAGCCCTGTGACCGCGAAGGAGGACGGCGGATCCTTCGGCTTCTCGACGATGTCGACGGCACGCCGGTCCGCATCGAAACTGACCACGCCATAGCGCTCGGGATCGATGACCTGGTAGGCAAAGACCACCGCGCCATCCTCGAACCCGGCAGCCTCGCGCAACATGCCGGAGAAGCCCCGACCATAGAAGATATTGTCGCCCAGAACCAGGGCACAGTGATCCCCCGCCACGAAGTCCTCGGCGATGATCAGCGCCTCGGCGATCCCCCTCGGGGCCGACTGTTCGGCATAGGAAATGCTCAGTCCCCAGTCCCGACCGTCACCCAGCAGTTGCTCGAACCGCGGCAGGTCCTCCGGTGTCGAGATCAGCATGATCTCGCGGATATCGGCCAGCATCAGCGTGGCCAGCGGGTAATAGATCATCGGCTTGTCATAGACCGGCAGCAACTGCTTCGACACGACCCTGGTCATCGGGTGCAGTCTTGTTCCGGCACCTCCGGCCAGCACAATTCCCTTCATGACGTATCTCCCCCGGTTTCCGTAGGCGCTTCCCCCAACTCACGCAAGAGCCGAGCCAGATGTGTCGTCCAGTCGGGCTGTTCGATACCGAAGGCGGCGCGAATACGACCGCAGTCGAGTACTGAATTGGCCGGGCGCGGGGCGGGGCGCGGAAAGGCTTCCGTGGCGCAGGGTTCGATCTCCAGGTCCGGGTAATGGACCAGGATCGCGCGCGCAAAGCCGTGCCAGCTCACCGTTGGCGCGCCCGCGAAATGATAGGTTCCCCAAGGCACGATATCGGAACGCAGGACGTGATCGCCGATATCCAGGCAGGCGTCGGCGATGGCATCCGCCGGTGTGGGGCCGCCGATCTGGTCATCGACAACCTTCAGCGACTTCTGGCCGGAGGCGGCCAGTTGCAGCATCGTCTTGACGAAATTGCTGCCCATCGCACCGAATACCCAGGATGTCCGCAGGATGACGTGCTTCCCCCAGGCGTCGAAGACAGCTTTCTCCCCCGCAAGCTTGCTGCGTCCGTAGACTGTCGCCGGGGCGACAGGATCATCCTCCCGATAGGGTCCGGTCTTGCTGCCGTCAAAGACATAGTCGGTGGACAGATGGATCAGCGGCACGGAAGCCAGCGCGCAGGAAAGGGCAACATTGCCGGCCCCCTCCCCGTTGATGGCCATCGCGCGCTCCGGCTCCGCCTCCGCCTGATCGACCGCCGTGTGGGCCGCGCAATTGATGACGATTGCCGGACGGATGTCCGCCACCGTCCTGCGCACCGCATCCGCGACCGTGATATCAAGCTCGTCATGCTTCAGGCCAATGACACTCTGGCCACGGGCCATGGCACGCCAGCGCAGGGCCGCGCCGACCTGGCCACCGGCACCCAGGACCAGGACGCTCACGACTGTCCGCCCAGCCTGCCCCGGTCATGTACCCGCGCCAGCCAGTCGCGCCGGTCCATGTACCAGCGAATGGTGTCCTCCAGACCTGCATCAAACGTCATCTGTGGCTTCCAGCCGATCTCCCGCTCGATCCGCGACGGGTCGATGGCATAGCGCTGGTCGTGTCCCGGCCTGTCCCTGACCCGCGTGACCAGACCGATATGCGGCACATGCGGTGAGTCCGGGACCAGTGCATCCAGCCGGGCGCAGAGATGGCGCACCACATCCAGATTCTGCTGCTCCCCCCGGGCGCCGACCAGATAGGTCTCACCTGTCCGTCCGTGTGCCAGCACCGCCAGCAGCGCAGTCACATGGTCATCCACGTGAATCCAGTCCCGCACGTTGTCGCCCTTGCCGTAGACCGGCAGGGGGCGGCCATCCAGCGCATTCAGGATCATCAGGGGGATCAACTTTTCCGGAAACTGGAACGGCCGCCAGTACCCCAGGGCCGCCTCCAGCAACACGCCGGTCCCGGTCACATTCGTGCGGATGAAGGCGGAAGGACCGTCGATCGACCGGTCCACATGACTTTCGGCTGCAAGATGCATCACCGCGTCAGGCCGGAACGCCGCGAACGCCGCGACCATCGCGGGCATGTCGCAGATGTCGGCCTGCAGGAACCGGTAGTTTGCCGCCGCGGCCACGTCCTCGACGTTCTCGGGCCGACCGGCATAGGTCAGGCAGTCAATGTTGAGCACCTCGACGCCATCCGGCACCAGCCGCCGGACCAGCGCAGATCCGATGAAACCACACCCGCCGGTGACCAGGATGCGCATGTCTCAGACTCCCCCGAACCCAGCGAGTGTCGGCAGCACCAGATCCTTGCCGGAGATCAGGGCGGACTGCCTGTCAACCGGCCAGTCGATCCCCAGCGCCGGGTCGTCAAAGGCAATGCCCCGCTCGGCGGACGGGTCGTAGGGTGCGGTCACCTTGTAGATGACCTCGGCCCCGTCGGTCAGGGTGCAGTAACCATGCGCGAAGCCGGTCGGAACCCAGAGCTGGTTCCAGTCGGACTCCGACAGTTCAACGGCGACATGTCGTCCGAATGTCGCCGACTCCCGGCGAACATCAACCGCCACGTCCAGGATCGCCCCGCGCAGGCAGCGGATGAGCTTGCCCTGCGCATTCGGCGGCAGTTGCAGGTGGAGACCGCGCAAGGTGCCGCGCGCGCCATTGCGGACATGATTGTCCTGCACGAAACGCCAGTCGTGGCCCTGTGCGGAAAGTGCCCCGGCGTTCCAGGTCTCGGAGAAGAAGCCGCGGTCATCCCCGTGACGGGCGGGCCAGAGCTGCAATACGTCAGGAACTGCCGTTGGCTCGATCCGCATGGGTCTGACCGGAGCAGTCAGTCCATGACCCGGTCGACCGTCGCGACGGGCTCCCGGCCAGGCTTGCGGAAACGGGCAAGGTAGGCGGGCACGATGGCCTCGACGGTTTCCAGATCGGTGATGCCGAGATCCGCGAAACCCGGCTTGCCCTCATCAACCACATTGTCTTCCTGCAGCAGACGCACATGGTCCAGGGTCAGCGGCGGCGAGGGCAGGAACTGAAGCACCGCCCCCATGATCTTCGCCACGATGAAGGGTATCGGCAGCAACAGTGCCTTGCGCCCGGTCTGCCGCAGCACGAACTCCAGGATCTCGCGGAATGTCATGACCCGCGGTCCGCCAAGCTCGAAGGTCCTGCCCTGCGCATCCTCGCGCACCAGCGCCGCCATGATCGCATCGGCGACGTCACCGACAAAGACCGGCTGAAACCTCGTGTGCCCGCCACCGACCAGCGGCAGGGCCGGGGCGATGCGGGACATGGCTCCGAAACGGTTCATCAGGTCGTCTTCCGGCCCGAACACCACGGAGGGGCGCAGGATGACCGCCGTCGGAACGCTTTCGCGCACGACCGCTTCGCCAGCCGCCTTGGTGCGGGCGTAGAGCGCACCTGACTCCGCATCGGCACCGATTGCGGAAAGCTGAACAAATCGGGTGATGCCTGCTTCCGCGACCGCCTGCGCCACATTGCGTGCACCGACGGCATGCGTGGCCGAGAAGGTCTGGTCGGACTGGTGCAGCACACCGACCAGATTGACGACCGCGTCGGCGCCTTCGACTGCCCTGGCCACGGAAGCTGGCTTGCGGATGTTGGCATACAGCGGTGTGACCTGCCCGACATCACCCATCGGCTTCAGGAAGATCGCGGCTTCGGGGTCGCGAACGGCGACCGTGACAACCGCGCCGGCGCGCGCCAGGCGGCGCACCAGGTGACGACCGATGAAACCGGACCCACCGAAGACCGTGACGTGCATGCCCTGCATCCGAAAAGACCTCCCGATCCGTCGGGGATCACCTGCCCCGACCCTGTCGCACTGCTCTATCGTGCCGCTGCGCGGATGGCAACGATGCGATACGTCGCGACGTCACGGTTGGTCGGCCAAGCCGCCCTGTGATATGCGGACGGCAGACGCCTGAATGGAGCCCGCACCAATGACCATCCAC
>CAXBNO010000234.1:0-5852 GCA_963976775.1 uncultured Kordiimonadales bacterium | reverse complement strand
GGCACAGGCTCGCGCACTCGCGCTCGCGCGTTTCCAAAGAACTTGCCGGACGCCCGGAAATGAACCGCTGGAACGACCAGCTCTGGCGGTCACTGTGGCGCAACCCCGTGAACGGAACGGACTCGCTCTATATTGCCTCACATGCCTGTGGCGTCGAAGGCATGGAGCCGGAAGCGGGTCTGGCCCTGATCGACGAACTGATCGATTTCGCAACGCGACCGTCCATGATCTACAGCCATGCCTGGCAACCGGGAGACCTGCTGGTGTGGGATGAGCGGGCCACCCTGCACCGGGGTCGGCCATGGCCCTATGCGCAGGAACGCACACTGGCCAGCATCTGCATTTCTGCAGGCGCCCGCGACGGCCTTGCGAGTGTCACGCCTTAGGCTTGTCCGGCTCCTCGACCGCATGTCGGCCAAAGTCGGGCACGTCGGTTTCCTGACCCGCGTCGATGATCGCGCGACGGATCTCACGGGTGCGGCTGAACAGGTCGAACAGGGCGTCGCCGTCGGACCAGCGGATCGCCCGTTGCAGGGCAGCCAGATCCTCGGTGAAACGGCCCAGCATCTCCAGCACTGCCTCCCGATTGTTCAGGAACACGTCGCGCCACATGGTGGGGTCAGACGCTGCAATACGGGTGAAATCGCGGAAACCTGCGGCGGAGAACTTGATCACTTCGGACTTGGTGACAGCCTCCAGGTCATCCGCCGTACCGACGATGTTGTAGGCGATCAGATGCGGGATGTGGCTGGTGATGGCCAGCACCTGATCGTGGTGCTTCGTGTCCATGGTCTCGACCAGAGCGCCCATCGCGATCCAGAAATCGCTCAGACGCTCTGTCGCTTCAGCGTCTCCGCCGGGAAGCGGTGTGAGAATGCACCAGCGACCACGGAAAAGGCTGGCGAATCCGGAGTCAGGACCGGAATTCTCTGTGCCCGCAATCGGGTGCGCCGGCACGAAGTGCGCATGTGACGGCACGTGAGGTGCCACCGCGCGAACGACGCCATCCTTGACCGATCCGACATCGGAGAGAATGGTGCCGGCCCCGAGGGCAGGCCCGACTTCAGCGGCCACGGTGCCCATGACACCGACCGGCGTGCAGAGGATGACCAGATCGGATCCGGCTGCGGCCTCCGCATTGCTGGCAAAGGCCTGATCCACCAGGCCTGAGCGCAGCGCGCGCGCACGATGGTCGGCGTCGGGCGTGGCGCAGACGATCTCCTCAGCCAGCCCGTCCACCCGCGCGGCGCGTGCAATGGACGAGGCGATGAGGCCGATCCCGATCAGGGTCAGCCGCCGAAACGGAACGAATTCACTCATCCTTCGGCCAGGAACTGCTGCAGGGCTTCGACAACAGCCTCGTTGTCGGCCCTGGTGCCGATGGTGATGCGCAGGGCCTCGGGCAGCCCGTATCCACCCATCTGGCGCAGGATGATGCCGCGCGCGCGCAGGTCGGCATCCGCCGCATTCGCCTGATCCGGGCCGCCGGGAAAGCGGGCGAGGACGAAGTTGCCGATGGATGGTGGCACATCGAAGCCAAGTGCCTGCAACTTCTGCGTCATCCAGGGCAACCAGCGGTCATTGTGCTCCCGCGCGGCATCCAGATGTGCCGTATCCTCCAGCGCGGCAATCGCCGCCGCCTGCGCCAGCAGGTTGGTGTTGAACGGCCCGCGTGCGCGATGCAGCACACTGATGATCTCCGGCGCGGCATAGGCCCAGCCGACCCGCAGCCCTGCCAGTCCGAAGATCTTTGAGAAGGTGCGCGTCATGATGACATTGTCATGCTTCGCCACCAGCGCTGCACCGGAGTCATAGTCGTTCTTGCCGACGTATTCGGCGTAGGCCGCGTCGATGACCAGCAGGATGTCGTCGCGCAGGCCATCGCGCAGGCGCGCAACCTCGTCACGGGACAGATAGGTTCCGGTGGGATTGTTGGGGTTCGCAAGAAACAGGATTCGGGTACGCGGTGTCACGGCGGCCAGCAACGCATCCACATCGGCGCAGAAGTCCGTCTCAGGTGCCGCAACCGGGGTTGCTCCGTTTGCCATCGCGGCGATCGGGTACATCAGGAAGCCGTGGCGGCTGTAGAGCACCTCGTCACCGACACCGGCATAGGCGGAGGTGATCAGACCGATCAGTTCATCGGAGCCATTGCCGCAGATCAGGTTGTCGGCGGGCAGGCCGAAACGCTGCCCCAGCATCTGCCGCAGACGCACTGCACCGCCATCCGGATAGCGATGCACCGTCCCGGCCATTTCCTTCAGTGCCGCGATGGCGCGCGGGCTGGCACCCAGCGGCGTCTCGTTCGCGGACAGCTTGCGGACATTGTCCAGACCCTCAAGCTCCGATTCACCGCCCTTGTAGGGGGTGATCTGCATCAGGCCGGGTTGTGGTGTTGGCGTGGTCATGGCGGCAAACCTCAGGATAGCACCTCGACACGGGACAGGGCCGTGCAGGGGCGCGATAGCACTGCGAAGGCGCAGGGTCCAGAGCGGCGTCAGCCCTTGGTGTCGAGCATCCCGACAGGCCGGGCCGCAGACCCGATCGGAATGGCCCGATGGATCTGGCCTTCCGACTGTTGCTCCAGCGCAGCAATGCGGGGGTCATCGCGACTGACGAAACCTTCGATCTCCAGCAGTTGCTTGAAATCATCCTCCCGACCGCTGGTCGCGATCACGTGACCGGAAAGGCCATGCCGGTCCAGCAGGCCGCCGAGGCGCGTCCGGCTGAGCTCCGGATCGGTCTGCACCACGACATAGCTGCTGTCGTTGCCGGACTCCTCCGCCGGGTAGGTCGCGACGACCATCAGCTTGCGGTCCTCGAAGTGGCCCGAGGCGCTCTCGAAGAACGGCAGCGCGGTGACGACACTTGCGGAAAGATCGGATGTGGCCATGTGCGGCCACCAGGGTGAGGGAACATCGTGATCCGGCCAGGGCAGGACGCCGATGGTACCCGGCGTCTCAAGCTCCTGCAGGACACGCTGTGCGCTGCCGCACAGGATGATGGGGGCAATGGTGCCGAAATGGTTCCGGACCATGTCCCAATGGCTGATGGACCGCTCCGGCGCATGCAGCGCAATGCGGAACGGGGACTGCATCTGGCAGGCAGCGGCCATCAGTTCGCGCCAGATCCGCACAACCGAGGCAACAGGCATGGCACCGTCATGGCGCTCGATCAGGGCGCGGATGACATTGGCCTCTCGACCCGGGCGCACGATCGGTGCGGCGACACCGCCCGAGGCACGCTTGGCCAGCCCGATGCGCTTCACGACCGCTGCACGTTCCCGCAACAGGGCGTGCAGTTCCTGATCGATACGGTCGATTTCGGCCCTCAGCTTGTCCAGGCTCGCGTTGGCTTCGTCAGCCATGCCCATCATGCTCCCTCATGCTCGCACGGTCCCGCTGTCCTGAGACCGTCTCCCCTGCGGCGCGGGAGGATAATGGCAAGCATGGATTCCGAAAACACAATTCGATGCGGCATGTGACACCCGCACGTCCGGTGATTGCTGGACAAGGCAGGAAGCCGCTGATACTCCAGCGTCAAGCGCCGTACCGCACGAGGGATTGCCGAGCATCATGAGCACCAACAAGAAGCCGCTGGTCGTAGTCACCCGCAAGCTGCCCGATCCGATCGAGACACGGATGATGGAGCTGTTCGATACTCGCCTGAATCTCGATGACAGGCCCATGTCGAAGGCGGAACTGATCGAGGCGGTAAAGGTTGCCGATGTCCTTGTCCCGACGGTGACGGACCGGATCGATGCCGCCATCCTCAGCCAGGCCAACCCGAACCTGCGGCTGATCGCCAGCTTCGGCACCGGCGTGGACCATATCGATCTCGCCGGTGCCCGGCAGCGCGGCATTACCGTCTGCAACACGCCGGGCGTACTGACCGAGGATACGGCGGACATGACGATGGCGCTGCTGCTGGCCGTGCCCCGCCGCCTGACCGAGGGTGAACGCAAGCTGAGGGAAGGGGACTGGCAGGGCTGGTCGCCGACACAGATGCTGGGTCACCGCATCTGGGGCAAGCGCCTCGGCATCATCGGCATGGGCCGGATCGGTACCGCCGTTGCCCGCCGCGCCCGCGCTTTCGGCCTGTCGATCCATTATCACAACCGCCGCCGCCTGCACGAGAGCATCGAGAAGGATCTGGAGGCGACCTACTGGGAGAGTCTGGACCAGATGCTGGCACGAATGGACATCATCTCCGTCAACTGCCCGCATACACCCGCGACCTATCATCTGCTCTCCGCCCGGCGCCTGAAGCTGATGCGGCCGACCTCGTATCTCGTGAACACCTCCCGCGGTGAAGTGATCGACGAGAATGCGCTGACACGGATGCTGCGCGCTGGCGACATTGCCGGTGCGGGGCTGGACGTGTTCGAGCATGAGCCCGCCGTGAACCCGAAGCTGGTGGCGCTCGACAATGTCGTGCTGCTGCCGCACATGGGCTCCGCGACCATCGAGGGACGCGTGGACATGGGCGAGAAGGTGCTGATCAACATCAAGACCTTCGTTGACGGCCACACCCCGCCGGACCGGGTGCTGCCCGACCTCTGAGAACGGGCGCAGGTATCGGCGGGGAGCAGCAGGGCAGCGGAATGGATGACCTGAAGCAACGTGCCGCCGATCTGGATGCCGCTGACACACTGTTTGGCAGGCAGAACCGTTTCAGCATTCCCGACGGACTGATCTACCTCGACGGCAATTCCCTGGGCGTGCTGCCAACCAATGTGCCGGCACGGGTGGCCGATGCCGTTTCACGCGGCTGGGGCGAGCAACTGATCCGGGGCTGGAACGCGGAAGGCTGGATGGACCTGCCGCGCCGCATCGGCGACCGGATCGCCGGCCTGATCGGCGCACCCGAAGGTTCGGTGATCTGTACCGATTCGACTTCCATCAATCTCGCCAAGGTCTTGCAGGCCGCTCTTGCCATGGTGCCGGAACGGCAGGTGGTGCTTTCGGATACCGGCAATTTCCCGACCGACCTGTATGTGGCACAGGGGCAGCTCGGTGCGACCGGGACGCTGAAGACCGTTGCACCGGAGAATGTTGCGGCGGCCATGACGCCAGACGTCGGTGTCCTGATGCTGACCCAGGTCGACTACCGGTCCGGGCGGCTGCACGACATGCATCGACTGACCGCCCGGGCCCGCGAACTTGGCATCGTGACGATATGGGACCTGGCGCACTCGGCGGGTGCCTTGCCGGTCGATCTTGCCGGTGCCGGGGCGGATTTTGCTGTCGGCTGCGGCTACAAGTATCTGAATGGCGGCCCCGGCGCGCCGGCCTTCCTCTATGTCCGCCCCGAACTGCAGAACCAGGTGAGCTGCCGCCTGACGGGCTGGATGGGTCACGCAGCGCCCTTTGCTTTCGATCCCGACTATCGTCCTGCTGAAGGCATCGACCGGTTCCGGGTCGGAACCCCGGCCATCCTGTCGATGGTTGCCATGGATGCCGCACTGGATGTCTGGGATGACGTCGACATGCAGGTCGTGCGGGCAAAGTCACTCGCGCTCGGTGATCTGTTCATCGCCTGCATCGACCGGTTCGCCGGTGCCCATGATCTGCGCCTGGCCAGCCCGCACGACGGCGACAGGCGCGGATCGCAGGTGTCATGGCACTGCCCCGATGGCTACGCCGTCATGCAGGCCCTGATCGACCGGGGCGTAATTGGTGACTTCCGGGAACCGGACGTGATCCGCTTCGGCTTCACACCGCTCTATCTGTCATTTGCGGATGTGGTGAAGGCCGCGAGTATCCTGGAGGACATCCTGCGCAACCGCACCTGGGACCAGACCCGGTTCCATGCGCGCGCCATGGTGACCTGAACCCTGAAGCGGCTTGAGG
>CAXBNO010000233.1:0-5860 GCA_963976775.1 uncultured Kordiimonadales bacterium | reverse complement strand
GGTCGCAAGTATCAGATCGATCCGGATGCCCTGCCGACCCTGCTGCAGGCGAAGATCGACGAACTGGCCTCCCTGGAACGCGGCGACCGCGACCTGAGGGCGCTGGAAACGGAAACGGCTGAACTGGCGCAGGCCTGGCAGGCGGCGGCGGAAGCCCTGAGTGACAGACGCCAGACTGCCGCCGCAGCGCTCAACAGGGCCGTGGAGTCGGAACTGGAACCGCTGCGCATGGGCGGGGCACGCTTCATCACCGACGTGACGCCCCAGCCAGAGGGACATTGGGGACCGGAGGGGATGGACCGGGTCTCCTTCATGGTTGCCACCAATCCCGGCGCGCGTCCCGGACCGATCGCCAGGATCGCGTCGGGGGGCGAACTTTCGCGTTTCATGCTGGCACTGAAGGTCGTGCTGGCGGCCACGGGCGACGCGCCGACCATGATCTTCGACGAGGTGGATCGCGGTGTCGGCGGCGCCACGGCAGACGCGGTCGGCGAACGGCTGGCGCGGCTGGCGGAGACGTTTCAGGTGCTGGTCGTCACCCATTCCCCGCAGGTCGCGGCCCGTGCCGACCGGCAGTGGCTGATCGCCAAGAGCGTCGATGAAACCGCCCGCACCCGTGTCGATCCGTTGCACGGTGATGCCCGCCGGGAAGAGATCGCGCGGATGCTCTCCGGTGCGGAAGTGACGGCGGAGACACGGGCCGCCGCCGATCGTCTGCTGGGGGAGAGAAACGGATGAGCGAGGGGGACACGGAACAGGCCCGCGCGCGCCATCGCAGGCTGGCAGCGCGCATCCATGCCGCCAACAGGGCCTATTACACGGCCAGCAAGCCGCTGATGACCGACGCCGCCTATGATGCAGAGTTCCAGGAACTGCAGGCGCTGGAGGCGGAACATCCGGAACTGCTGACACCGGACAGCCCCAGCCAGCGGGTTGGTGCGGCACCTGCCGCCGGGTTCGCCAAGGTGCGCCACGCTCGCCCCATGCTGTCGCTCGGCAATGCCTTTTCCGAGGAAGACGTGGCCGAGTTCCTGAAGCGCATCCGCCGTTTCCTCAGTCTGGATGACGACACGGAACTCGCGATCTGCGCGGAGCCGAAGATCGACGGCCTGTCCGCCAGCCTGCGCTACGAGAACGGCAGGCTGGTGCAGGGTGCCACCCGTGGCGACGGACAGGAGGGGGAGGACATCACCCGCAATCTGCTGACCCTGGACGACATTCCGGAGACCCTGCAGGGGACCGCGCCGGAGGTGTTCGAGGTGCGCGGCGAGGTCTACATGTCGAAGCCCGCGTTTCAGGCCCTGAACGACAGCCAACTGGAGGCCGGGAAGCCCGCCTATGCCAATCCGCGCAATGCCGCGTCCGGTTCGCTGCGCCAGCTCGATCCGGCGATCACCGCGCGGCGCAGGCTGAACTTCTTCGCCTATTCCTGGGGGGAAGTCGCCGACCTGCCCGCCGCCACCCAGTCCGGCGTGCTGAAGGCGCTGGAGGAATGGGGTTTCACGGTCAATCCGCTGACCCGGATCTGCACCCGTCTTGACGGGATCATGACCTTCTACCGTGACGTGGAAACCCGTCGCGGGACGCTGGACTATGACATCGACGGGGTCGTCTACAAGGTTGACCGGCTCGACTGGCAGGACCGGCTCGGCTACGTCAGCCGCAGCCCGCGCTTTGCCGTGGCCCACAAGTTTCCGGCGGAACAGGCCAGCACGATCCTGCGCGGCATCGACATCCAGGTGGGCCGCACCGGCGCGCTGACCCCGGTGGCACGGCTGGAGCCGGTGACGGTCGGCGGTGTCGTGGTCTCGAACGCCACGCTGCACAATGAGGACGAGATCCGCCGCAAGGACGTGCGCATCGGCGACACGGTCACCCTGCAGCGCGCCGGAGACGTGATCCCGCAGATTGTCGGCGTGGTGGCGGATCGCAGACCGGAAGGCACCGAACCCTTCGTGTTCCCGGAGACCTGCCCCGTCTGCGGCAGTCACGCGGTGCGTGACGTGCGTGCTTCCGGTGAATTGGACGTGGTGCGGCGCTGCAGCGGCGGGCTGATCTGCACTGCCCAGGCGATGGAGCGGCTGAAGCACTTCGTGTCCCGCAATGCCTTCGATATCGAGGGCCTGGGCGCGAAGCAGATCGAGATGTTCTTTGCTGCCGGGGAAATCACCACTCCTGCCGAGATCTTCACGCTGGAGGCCCGCAACGGTGATCTGAAGCTGGAGGAACGCGACGGCTTCGGCGAGACCTCGGTGAGCAAGCTGTTCGCCGCCATCAACGAACGCCGCACGATTCCGCTGGACCGGTTCCTCTTCGCCCTTGGCATCCGCCATGTGGGTCAGACCACCGCCCGCACCCTGGCCGCGACCTACCTGACGCTGGATGCGCTGCTGGACGCGCTGAGGGCAGCCGTGGCGGACCCGGAGGGAGAGGCTTGCGCGGAACTGGAGGGGATCGACGGCATCGGCCCGACGGTGGTGCGTGAACTGCTGCAGTTCATGGCGGAGGCGCACAACCGTATCTTCCTCGATGAACTGCTGGCGCAACTGCGGGAGGTCGAACCGTTCGAGGCCCCGGCGCAGGACAGCCCGGTCGCGGGCAAGGTGGTGGTCTTCACCGGATCACTGGAAGCCATGACCCGCGATGAGGCCAAGGCCCGCGCCGAATCCCTCGGCGCCCGCGTCTCCGGCAGCGTCTCGAAGAAGACCGACATTCTGGTCGCCGGCCCCGGTGCGGGATCAAAGGCGAAGAAGGCCGCGGAACTGGGGATCCGAACGCTGACGGAGCAGGAGTGGCTGGAACTGATTTCCGGAACAGCCTGACGGCCGTTCCTCCGCGCCTCACGCCGGGCGTTCAGCGGTCAGGTGCAGGCGCCAGGTGACGATGTCGTCATCGCTCTGACCGGCGTAGTCGGGATGCACCGGCGGGCGGCTGTCGATGCGGAGGCGTTCGGCGTCGAGGATATGGAAACCGGCATTCTCCAGCCTGGCGATGATCTGCTCTGCCGGCAGACGGTTGATGTACTGCACATCGTTCTGCAGCCAGTTGCGGAACAGGCGGTCCGAGTGCCGCAGGTAATGTTTCTTCGAACGGCTGGGGTCGTAGTGGGCCAGATGGTCGTCCAGGCCGACCTGCGCCACCAGACGTCCGCCGGGCTTGGTCACGCGGAACCAGTCGGCGGCGTTCGCATCGAAGCCGCTGGCCACCACATGCTCCAGCACATCGACGGAATAGATCATGTCGAGGCGAAGTCCGACGCCGCCTCCACCCTGCCCAGGCGTTCCAGCGCCCGCTCCCGCCGTTCCGGATCGAGATCCATCGCGGCAAGGCCCTTGCGGACCTGCGGCAGGGCGTTGCGGAAGGCCGCGAAGGACCGGTTGTCCCATACGTCGAAACAATGCACTTCCGCATCGTGGAGCAGCGCCGGATAAAGGCTGTAGGCGTGCATCCAGCCGGTGCCAAGCTCCAGGAACCGGCCGGGATCGGTGATCGGGGCTTCGGCCAGTCGCTCCAGCACCCAGCCCGCGCGTTCCTCCGACAGCTTGCGCGCGCCCTTGCGGTTGCCGAGCCAGCGGTAGAGGGCCTTGGTCGGGCCGGTGGCGGAGAAGGCGCGCAGCGCGGTGGCCGCAAGATAGTAGTTCATGATCCCGCGGCCCCGCGCCCGTGCATCAGCCGTCGACGTCCGCGGCGACCTTCACGCTGATCATCTTGTCGGGATAGCGCGGCGGCTCACCTGGAGCGATCGAATCAACGTGGTCCATGCCATCGACGACCTTGCCCCAGACCGTGTACTGGCCATTGAGGTGGTACGCCCGCTGGAAGGTGATGAAGAACTGGCTGTCGGCGGAATTCGGATCGGACGTCCGCGCCATGCCGATGACGCCCCGGTCGAACGGCACGTTCGAGAACTCGGCCCGCAGCTTCTTGCCGCTGCCGCTTGTTCCCGTGCCGGTGGGGTCACCCGTCTGGGCCATGAAGCCCGGAATGACACGGTGGAAGATGATGCCGTCGTAGTAGCCCTCGCGGGCCAGTTCCTTGATGCGGGCCACATGCGTGGGTGCCACATCGGGCATCAGCTCGATCACGACGCGACCGTGCTCAAGCTCGATATAGAGTGTGTTCTCCAGATCGCGGGCGTCTGCCGCATTTGCTGCCGACATCAGTATGAGACTCCAGAAAATTGCAAGAATTCGACGCATCACATGCTCCCAAGGCAGTCTGGTCGTGATCGCGACCCGTCTGGCGGCGTTTGTAGCAATGCTCGACCATTAAGAAAACCCACCCCGAAGCCACGAAAACAGGGCATGATTGTCACAGACACAGCGGGAACATGTTCGACCATGAAATGCCGGAACGCAAATGTGATCATGCCGGGTCGCGGACGGGGCGGTTCGCGCCGCGTCTGCATCCAGCGCGTGAAACAGGAACAGTGGTGGCCGCCGGGGCGGTGTACAGCCCTGGCCAGCTGATCATCGCGCCCGCATTGCGCGGCGTGCCCGTCCTGTCTCAAGTCCCGGAATCGTCTCATGAACACAATAAATCTCGCGCTGGAGCAGCGTGATCTCGTGCTGCAGTGGCCCGATGGCGCCAGCAGCCGCTTCCCCTATATCTGGCTGCGTGACAATGACCCGGCTGAACTGCATCCCGACACCCAGGAGCGCATGTTCGAACTGCTGAGTGTTGCCGATGACACCCGCCCTGCGGCCGCCGCGGTCGATGGCGCGGACCTTCTGCTGCAATGGCCGGATGTGGCGGAGCCGCGACGGCTGCAACTGGACTGGCTGCGGGCATTTCAGCCCGGTCAGATCCGGGATGACCCGGCCATGATCGTGCCCGAACCCTGGCCATGCGGCTTCGCGCCCGCGCGCGTGCCCGCATCCGGGTTCGACACCGATGCAGGGCTGCTGGCGCAATTGCATGACCTGAAACGCCATGGCCTGACCATCGTCACCGGTCTTGCCGACGATCCGGACAGCGGCGTGCGGCTGGGGCAGCGGATCGGGTTCCTGCGCCCGACGAATTTCGGCCTGACCTTCGATGTCAGATCGAAGCCGAACCCGAACAATCTCGCCTATACCGCCGGGCCACTGCCGCTGCATACCGACCTGCCCAATCAGGAGCTTCAGCCGGGGCTGCAATTCCTGCATTGCCTCGTCAATGGAGCTGTGGGCGGGGACTCGGTCTATGTCGACGGCCTGAACCTGCTGCGTGACCTGCGCAGCCGGTATCCGGACGCGTTCGATGTGCTGCTGAACACGCAGGTGCCGTTCCGGTTCCATGACGGGGAGGCGGACATTCGCAGCCGCCGCAGTGTCTTTGATCTGGACCCGATGGGATTTCCCTCCCGCCTGTCGATCAACAGCCACATCATGGATGTCATCGACCTGGAGCCCGAACTGGCGCACCGATGGTACGCGGGGATGCGGCGCCTGAAGCAACTGCTGGCCGATCCTGACCGGCAGGTGACCTACCATCTTCAGCCCGGCGAGATGGCGGTCTTCGACAATCGCCGGGTGCTGCATGGCCGCACCGGTTTCGATCCATCGACCGGGGATCGCCATTTCCGGGGCTTCTATGTCGATCATGGTGAACTGGATAGCCGGATCCGGGTGCTTTCGCGCATGATGGGGTGATCCGAATCAGACCTCGAACACTGGCCAACCGATCACCCTGACCGCATGAACGACCTGCCATCAGACCTGAAGATCATCCGCAACCCGCGTGCGCGGCGTCTGCGGCTGCGGCTCGACCGGCGGGAGGGGTTTCCGGTCCTGACCCTGCCGAAGGGCGTGCCGGAGCGCACAGGGCTGGCATTCGTGCAGGAGAATCTCGACTGGATCCGCGACCGGCGGGCGGAACG
>CAXBNO010000232.1:0-5864 GCA_963976775.1 uncultured Kordiimonadales bacterium | reverse complement strand
GGCCAGCACCAGAACGGCACCCTCCAGCGTCTCCACCGCCTGCCGCTGCGGCGGATTCAGGCTGTCGAGATAGGGAAAGCTCTGCGGTTGCGGGGCCGGAGCAGGTTCCTCCGCCCCGGCGAGATCAAACGGGTCATCCATGTGGAGAACATATAGAGCATGTCCACGCCCAACGGAATCCGTTGCGGTGCCAATTTCAGCGCGGGCCGGTGCCGTTTCAGATCAGACAAATCAGCCCTCAATCCGGGTCGCGCTGTTCCTTCACCCCGATCAGCAGCAGCAATCCGACACCGACAAAGATCAGGATCATGGAGACGCCGACCCGATCACCGCCAATTCCGGTGGCGCGGGCGATGACGAAGGGTGCCAGGAATGCCGTTGCCTTGCCGGAAAGCGCGAACAGGCCATAGTACTGGCCAAGCTGCCCCTCCGGTGCCAGCCGCGCCACCATGGACCGGCTGGCCGCCTGTGCCGGTCCCGCGACCAGACCCAGCAGCACCGTGATGGCCAGCATCACCTTCTCCGCCTCGGAAGCGAAGAGGCCGTCATCGGCAACCGGAAAGCCCATCGGAATGAAGAACAGCACGTGGCCGTCACCGATGGAGATGATGGCGGACGCGGTCACGAACAGGCCGCCGACGGAAATGTAGAGCGTGCGCTTCGACCCGATCCTGTCGTCCAGCCAGCCGCCGAGGAATGATCCCGGCACGCCGAACACCAGCGTCAGGATGCCGAACAGGCCAAGCTCCAGCAGGCCCCAGCCGAACTGGCTGGCGACATAGACCCCGCCGAAGATGAAGATCGCGTTCAGACCGTCGTAGTAGATCATCCGTGCGATCAGGAACCGGAACATGTTGGGACGCTTGCGGCGCATGGTCAGCACCGTCTCGCGCAGTTCCCGCAGACCGGTGCGGATCGCCGCCATCCGGTCGGCCACCAGCTTCGGCTGGTCCGGGGTCCAGAGGATGAAGGGCAGCATGAAGACCAGGTACCAGAGTCCGGAGAAGGGACCGGCGAGCCGTTCGGCCACATGCCCCTCAGTATCGAATCCGGGGCCCGGCAGCCCTGGCAACTGGCCCGTCAGCCACAGCATGATCGGCAGGGCAAACAGGGCCCCGACATAACCCATGGCCCAGCCGTAGCCGGAGAGTTTCCCGACCCTGTCGCCAATCGCCAGATTGGGCAGCATGGCATTGTTGAAGACTACCGAGAACTCCGCCCCGATGATGCCGATCACCACCAATGCGACGATCAGCGCGATCCGCCCGTCACTGGCGTCGGGCACCGCGAACCAGAGACCGAAACAGGCCGCGATGCACATCAGGCTGAAGCCGATCACCCAGGGCTTGCGCGGCCCCGTCGCGTCGGCGAGGGAACCCAGGATTGGCGCGGAGAAGGCCATGATCAGGCCGGCAATGGTCTGGGTATCGCCCCAGAGCTCCTGTCCGCTGGCACCATCGCTGACGACGGTGTTCACGAAATAGGGGCCGAAGATGAAGGTAATGATGATGGTGAAGAAGGGCTGCGCCGCCCAGTCATACATCGCCCAGCCGAAACGACCCCGTGCGCCTGCCTGCATCTGCTGCCCCTCCCGAGATGATGCAGCGCATTCGCCGACATCCGGGCGGCAGACTACAGCAGTTCCCCTGGGGAAGGAATCGCCAGCTTGGTCCTCTGGCTCCGGCGCGCCCTTTCTCTTGGCCACGTCCGGCAGCGATCCGGTTTCATTTCCGGCAGGTCGCGGAGCAGCCTAGGATTTCAGGATCGGACAGGATGCGGCAGGGAGACATGATGCAACAGGGAGACAGGCCATGACGTTGACGGACGACGCATTGCGGAATTCAGGGGTGGAGCGGCTGATGCTCGGCTTTTCCAACCTGCGTGAAACGCGCGAACAGCGGCCCATGGTGCTGACCGGCGGCGATGGCATCTTCGTCATCGATGAGGATGGGCGGCGGTTTCTGGATGCCAGCGCGTCCTTCTACTGCGCCGCGCTGGGCTACAGCAACGAACGGCTGGTGGCGGCGGCACATCGCCAGATGCAGGCCATGCCGTTCTATGTCTCGGCGCAGCAGCGCACGGTTCCCGCCGTCATCGAACTGGCGGAGCGACTGGCGGCGATCGCGCCGGTCAACGACGCCCATGTCGCCTTCGGCGCGACAGGATCGGAAGCGAATGAGTTCGCGCTGAAGTTCATGCTCTACCGCAACACCTGGCGCGGCCAGCCGAAGCGCCGGAAGATGATCAGCCGCCTCGGCAGCTATCACGGTGGCACCCTGACGACCGCCGGGCTGGGCGGCTCGAAGTCGGTGCATGACGCCTTCGCCCTGCCGATGCAGGACCACCTGCTGGTCAGCCAGCCGGACTTCTTCAACAACGGCCTGCCGGGGGAGACGGAGGCCGCCTTCTGTGACCGGCTGATCGCCGAACTGGAACAGGTCATCGCAGATGCCGGACCTGAAACCATCGGTGCCTTCGTGGCCGAGCCATTGAGTTTCTCCGCCGGTCTGGTGATCCCGCCGGAAGGGTATTTCGCGCGTGTGCAGGCCGTCCTGAAACAGCACGACATCCTGTTCATCGATGACGAGGTGATCACCGGCTACGGGCGCACCGGGCAGATGTTCGGGGCCGAGACGCTGGGACTCGCGCCGGATATCCTGAGCAGTGCCAAGGCGATGAGCGGGGCCTACTTCCCGATCTCCGCCACCATCATCGACGGCGACATCTACCGGGACATGGAGGCGCACAGCGACATGCAGGGCCTGTTCGCCCATGCCGGAACCTTTGCCGGCCACCCGGTGGGTGCGGCGGTGGCGGTGGAGATGCTGAACATCGTGGAAGAGACAGACCTGCCCGGCACAGTCCGCGCCAGAGCCCCGCAGTTCGCCGCCCGCGTGCGGGCGCTGGCCGACCATCCACTGGTGGCGGACGTGCGCACCATCGGCATGGCCGGAGCGATACAGCTCAGGTCAGAAGGCGATGGTGCCGTTGCCACCGGCGCCCTGGCCGGGGCCGCGAAACAGCTCGCCACCATCGCGCAGGATCACGGGCTGATCATCCGCGTCACCGGCCCCACCGCCATGCTGGCGCCGCCACTGATCATCACCGAAGCCGAGATCGACCGGATGTTCGACCTGTTCACCGGTGCACTGGACGCGGTGGCGGATCAGTTGATCGCCTGAACCCGCGCGATCAGGGCATCGTCCACGGCAACGCCGCCCGCAGCCATGTTGCGCTGCCGGTTCTCCGCGCGACGTTGTCCCGGCAGGCGCGCGCCGGGCTGAGCGGTGATTGCGGCAGCCAGGTCGGTCATGCGCGCCGCGAACCCGGCACCGGAGAATGACGCTGGGTCGAGGGCGATGAAGAACTGCCCCGTCGCAGGCGGCCCGCCGGCCGTGCCCGCGAAGGGACTGGCGTCCTTGCCGAGCGTCGCGCCCGCCAGCACGGCGGCGAACAGTTCCACCATCAGGCCGGTACCGAAACCCTTGTAGCCGCCAGCCGGGGCCATCGTGCCCTTCAGCGCCGCATCGGCGTCCGTGGTCGGATTGCCATCGCTGTCATAGGCCCAGCCTTCCGGGATCGGCTTCCCCTCCCGCGCGTGCAGGGTGATCTCGCTCTTGGCGACGACGCTCGCCGACTGGTCGAGGACGAAGGCGGTGCCGCCATCACCATCCGGCGCGGCCAGCGCGAACGGGTTGGTGCCGATGACCTTCCGCGCGCCGCCCACCGGCGCGATGGAGGCCGGGGCATTGGTGAAACCCATGCCCACCAGACCGGCCTCAGCCAGTCGCTCCACGTGATAGCCGAGCACGCCGCAATTGTAGGAATTGCGGATCGACAGGGCCGCCACGCCGTGCTCTCGGGCGCGCGGCAGCAACGCCTCGAAACCCGCATCGATCGCCGGATGCGCGAAGCCGTTGCCTGCATCGGCATTGACGGCAGTGGTGCCTGAAACATGCACCTCCGGCACTGCGCCACCGTTCACCTTGCCGCACTGCACGTGCTCGCAATAGATCGGCACATAGATCAGGCCATGGCTGCGAATACCGTCCATCTCTGCTGCCGCCACGGCGCGGGCCAGCGACTGGGCCGAAGCCGGTCGCGTGCCAGCGCGTTGCAACGCCGCCCCGGCCAGTGCCGTGATCTCCGTCGCGTTCATCGTTGCCATTGCTCGCTCCTGCTTCCGGTCAGTCTCAATCGGTATCCACCAGCCCCGCGCCTGCCCCCGCCGAGCGGGACGCATCGGTCGAAGGCACCAGGGAAAGGCGGAAGTGTCGTTGCACGATCGCCCAGGCGTCGAGGTCAACCCTGGCGAAATCCGCGTGGGCAGCCGCGCCGGACGATTCCATTCCCCTGCCATCCGCAGGCATCACCACGTCGCCTGGCCCGCCACCTGCCTCAGCGCCTGCCGGGCCATCCCCGGTCCGCGCCGCTATGCAGGCGATCACCCAGCCCGGCACGTCCACATTCCGCAGCATCAGCCGCGCCGCCGGATCCTGTTTCAGGACCTGCCACCAGTCGGCGGCGGAGGGGCCGGATACCAGTGCGGAAAGCGGCCTTTCCCCATCCGCCATCAGCACGGTCCCGGTCTCCGACCGTTCATGTTTCACGGAAGCTTCTGCTGCGTCGTCAGTCAGGGACACCAGCGCCGCCGCCAGCATGGGTGCCGGATCGCGGCCCTGTTGTGCCAGCCAGACGGCAGTGATCGCCACATCCTCCGCCAGTCCCCATGGCAGCCCGGCACCGAACGCCGCGCGACAGCAGTAGAAGGACAGTTCACCAAACGAGAGACGCAGCACGGCCACGGGATCAGCCCCCGTTCGCGGGCCGGATGGCGAAGGCCCAGCCGTCCGGGTCTGCGTCGGCCAGTTCATCCGGCTGCGGCGCGCCCTGAAACAGGGTGATGCGGGTCCAGAGATCGGATCTGGGATCGAACTTCGAGGCCCCGAAGAAGGCCAGCTTGAAGCGCAGCAGGTCGATGGGCCGGACCCCGTCCGCCACCAGATTGTCCCGCACCTCCGCATAGTCGAGACCGGCGATGGACTGCACCCGTCGAACCGTATGGCGGTGCTGCGGGTGGCGAAGCAGGAAGGCGGCAACGATGGTGTCATCCACGGCTTCTGCCTGTGTCAGATCAGCGGCGAGGCCGCGAATATCCCGCGCGAAGGCGAGCGGCATCTCCAGGTAGCCACCCGGTTCGGCATGCCGGTGACCCAGGCGTGGCTCCAGCTTCTCCTCCGAATAGTACCAGAAGCGCGCATCCGCCTCTGGCCCGTCGAGCGGCAGCGCATCGACCCAGCCCTGCTGTGCCGTGATCAGGCGGCGCAATTCCGAAAGCCGCATCGCCGGGTCGAGGGCCAGGTGTTCGGACACATGCATCTGCTCCGCCAGATCATCGACCAGCGCGCCGTGTGGCTCCAGCAGCAACGACAGCAGCAGTTCCTGCGCCTCCACCCCCAGCCGAGCCTGTCCGAACTGCCAGATCCGGTCCCATGGTGCCGCTGCGTCGAGCAGTCCCGGTACCACCTCCGACAGGCGTGCCAGATCCTGTTGCACCCCCGCGATCCGCGCCATCTGCTGCGGATCATCGACCTGCCATTCGCCCACATGCTGCCGCGCCCGGGCCAGCAGTCGCAGGAAAGCGGCACGTGTTTCATCCGTCGCCTCCGGCAGGGACCGCACCCGCGCCAGCGCCGTTTCCCGCGCCGTCACCCAGGCATGAACCAGTTGGGGATGGCGACCCAGAAAGGGCGCCATGCCGAGCCCGGTGGCATTGCCGACACCCAGGAAACCCCGAATCTCAGGGGAAAGCGGCACGGCACTGTCGCCGCCACGTGCCTGCGCCAGATGCTCGATCAGCTGCA
>CAXBNO010000231.1:0-5869 GCA_963976775.1 uncultured Kordiimonadales bacterium | reverse complement strand
GCGTCGAGACCTCGGTCATGTTGAAGATTGTGTAGACCTCCACCCCGAAGCGCTTCGCGAACGCCTTGATGTCCCCGGCCAGCGGTACCATGAACATCACCCGCAGCGGGTTGTCGGCGTCATCCGGGGCAGGGGGAATCTTCTCGATGAATTGCGCCATCACCCCCAGCAGGAAGGTCGCCGTGGTCTCCGTCCGACGGATCACGTCCCAGAATGTGGTGGTGTCGAAACGCTCCACCAGCGTGATGGAGCCACCACGCACCAGCATGTTGTAGGTGATGCCCGTCCCGCCGATGTGGAACAGTGGCAGGTTCACCAGATAGCGGTCCTCCCCCGTGATGCAGGGCCAGGATTCCGGCCCCGCATTGGAATAGATGTGCAGGTAGGAACACAGCACCGCCTTCGACGGGCCGGTGGTGCCGGAGGTGAAGATGATCTGATGCGGGTCCCAGGGCTCGATGCTGCGCTCAGGCGCCGCCAGCGTGCCCGATGTCGGCAGCAGGGCTGCGTCATAGGTGGTGCAGTCCAGGCCTGCCACCGTGACCGCGTCGCCGACGGTGATCAGCCGTTCCAGCTTTGCCGTATCCACTTCCGCCAGGCGCGGGGCGAGGTCGGCATGGGCCACGATCAGGCGCGCGTCGGAAATGTTGAGCACATGCGCCAGCAGGTTGCCGCGATAGCTGGTATTGATGCCGACATAGACCGCGCCGATGTAGTTCAGCGCCAGGAAGATGCGGACATTGGCCGGCGTGTTCGGCAGCCAGACGATCACATGGTCGCCCTGCTTGACGCCCTGCTGCTGCAGGCCCAGTGCTGTCTGAATGACCAGGTCGCGCAGTTCGGCATAGGTCCAGGTGCTGCCATCATCCAGCACCGCGAAGACCTTGTCGGGCGATTCCCGGTTCCAGCGCTCGACCAGATCACGGACCACGACATGGTCGCGCGGCGGAATGCGCGGGTCCGAGGCCTCTGGCGAAGGGGAAAGGGTTTCAACCTGGATTTCTGTCATGAACTCTGCCTCTTGGGTACTGGAACGGATCGCGGCTGGGGAGGCACCATGATCACGCCGTCAGGCTACCAGCCGCGACGCTTCCTCCGCAATTGCCCGCGGGGCCGCCGTTGCCTGTCATGTCACGGGCGCAGGCCGGTGACGGTCAGGAAACGATGGCACCACGCTCGATGACATATTCCCTGTCGGCGACGGCGTGCGTATGGCTCAGTTCCGACTGTGCGATCAGGATGGACCGCTGGCTGGCGCGCAGGGTGCCGATGACCTCCGACAGGCGGTTTGCCAGTGCCGGAGCCACGCCCTCGAACGGTTCATCGAGCAGCAGCAGGCGCGATCCGGCCATCAGCGCGCGGCCAAGCGCCGCCAGTTTCTGCTGCCCGCCGGAGAGCAGCAGGGCCTTCCGGTCCTTCATGCCCGCAAGTTCCGGCATCAGGTCATAGATGAAGTCGAGGCCGGGTTGCTGTTCTATCGCCGGGTTCACCCAGGCGGGGAGCAGCATGTTCTCTTCCACGGTCAACTGCGGCACCAGCCGACGGTCTTCCGGCATGTAGCCGATGCCAAGGGCGGGGCGGCGATAGGCGGCGAGACCGGTGATGGTGCTGTCGTCGAACTTCATCTCCCCGCCGCGGGGCTTTGTCATGCCCATGATGGTGCGCATGGTGGTTGTCTTGCCGGCACCGTTGCGACCGACGAGGCTGACAAGCTGTCCTGCGCCGACTTCCATCGACAGGCCGCGCAGGATGGGGGTGGACTGGATATCCACGTCGATGTTGGCGAGCGACAGCATCATGATGACGCCTCCGCCGGCGCGGTTCCGGTGACGTAGCGCTGGACCTGCGGGTCGCTGAGCACCTCATCGGGGGCATCATCGGCGATGATCCGCCCGTCATAGAATGCCAGCACCCGGTCGGAGTAGCGGGTGACGATATCCATGTCGTGCTCCACGAACAGGGTCGTGACGTTCTCGGCGGCCAGCGCCTCCATCACCAGATCCATGATCGGGAACTTCTCCTCCGCCGCCACGCCGCTGGTGGGTTCGTCCAGCAACATCACCTTAGGATGGCCGCACATGGACATGGCGATATCCAGCAGCTTGCGCACGCCCGCAGACAGTTCACTCATCAGTCGGCCGCGATGCTCCTCGATGCGGAACCGCTTCAGGATCTCCATGGCGCGATCCTCCGCCGCGCTTTCGCGTGCCTTGCGGAAGAAGGAGGGCGGTTTCGGATCGGCGATGGCGAGGGCGACCAGCACGTTCTCCAGCACCGTCAGTTCACTGCAGAGATGCGGGATCTGGAACGAGCGACAGATGCCTGCACGTGTCACGGCCCGTGGCCCGAGTTTCGTGATGTCCTGCCCCTGGAACAGGATCGTGCCCTCGTCCGGGTGCAGGTAGCCGGTCACCATGTTAATGAAGGTGGTCTTGCCCGCCCCGTTGGTGCCGATCAGCGACCAGACAGCCCGTTCGGGCACAGAAACGGTGATGTCATGCGCTGCGGTGACGGCACCGAAGCTCTTCATCAGACCCCTTGTCTCCAGTGCGGGCGTCCCTGTCGAAGCCGGGGTGCTCATGATCCACCCTCCCGCCTGCGGTGGAACAGGGAACCGAGGCCATTCGGCAGGGTCAGGATGATGACCAGCAGGATCACACCCAGCACCATCTGCCATGTGTTCGGGAAGTACAGGTTGGAGAAGGACCGCACCAGTTCCAGGATGATCGAGGCCACGAAGACCGCCGGGATCGACAGGTAACCTGCCAGGATGGCGACGAAGACGAACTCGCCCGATGTGGTCCAGTAGGCATATTCCGGGTCGACATGGCCGATGGCCAGGCCGGTAATCACACCGCCGATCCCGCCGAGCATGGCCGAGATCACGTAGTTGATGGCGTTGGTGCGCCGTACCGATGCACCGAGATACTCCACCCGCAGTTCATTGGAACGGACGGCGAGGGAGACCAGCCCGTGCTGGCTGTCGAAGCCGGTACGCAGGATGGCCCCGATCGCGACCACGATGAAGGAGGTGTACAGGTACAGCGACAGCGACAGCGCGCGACCCTCCGGCGCGTAGCCTGCGAAGGTCGGCGCGGCGACGTTCAGCCCGTCCGTGCCGCCCAGCGAGTTCATCTTCGACAGGATGCCGTAGAGGATCATCGACAGCGACAGGGACAGCATCGCGAAGAAGATGCCGCGATAGTTGGCCAGCAGCGGCCCGAAGATGCCCCCGATCGCCAGGCAGGCCATCACCGAGATGCCCGTGAGAACGAAGATGTCGGTCAGTCCGGCGAAATTCGCCATCAGTCCGGCGACATAGGCCCCGATGCAGAAGAACAGGCCCTGGCCGAAGGACACCAGCCCGGCCCGCATCTGCACGACGATGCCGAGGGATACGAGGGCCTTCGCCAGCCCGATGGTCATCAGGAACAGCGCCCAGTCGGGCAGGGCGAGGCCACCACCGATCAGCAGTGCAAGCGCCAGCAGTGACGCGACGCGAATATCGGAGAGCGCTTTCATATCTTCCTCGTCTGGGTACGCACGAAGATTCCCTCCGGACGGAAGATCAGAACCACCGCCATCACGAAATAGATGATGAACAGCTCCAGCTCCGGCATCAGGTGGACGGAGGCAGCGCGGGAGATGCCGACCATGACAGCCCCCAGTGACGCGCCTTCGATGGAGCCAAGTCCGCCGATGATGATGACGGCGAAGGCGACAATGATGACATTCACGCCAATGCCGGGTGAGACGGAGATCATCGGCGCGGTCAGTGCCCCGCCGAAGGCCGCCAGAAAGACACCGGCACCAAAGGCGAGCAGGAAGACCCTGTCCACGTTGACGCCCATGGTCTGGCTCATCTCCCGGTCATGGATGACGGCCAGCATGACCTTGCCGCGCTGCGTCCGGTTCAGGAAGTACCAGACCGCGAACCCTGTCACTGCAGAGACAGCGATGACCAGAAAGTCGTAGGCGACATAGAACAGGGGCCCCGCCTCCACCATCCCCAGCAGGTCATAGGGCTCGTAGACGAACAGGGGATCAACACCCCAGATCAGCTTGATCGCGTCTTCCAGGATCAGGAAGACACCGTAGGTGACAAGGACGCCGATGACCTCGTCGCGATGATAGAAATGGCGCAGCAGGCCGCGTTCCAGGATCGGCGCGACGACGACCGCGACCAGCAGCGCCGCCAGCGCCATCACGGCGTAGGAGCCGAGCGGGAAGGCGTCCCCGCCATAGGCGAAGTAGATGCCGACAGCGGTCGCGGTACTGTAGGCACCAATGGCATAGAGGCTGCCATGGGCCAGGTTGAGGATGCCGAGCACGCCGAAGACAAGCGTCAGGCCCACCGAGACGATGAACAGCCATGCGCCGTAGATCAGCCCGTCAACCAGTATGACGAGAATGAGGTCCATTTGGTCCGCCCTGAAGACGACCGGCACCCCGAAGAGTGCCGGTCGGTTCGCATCAGTTTTCGGAGATCAGAAGTGCAGGCTCAGTTGCACTTCGCGCCGGGGAAACCGGCCTTGATCCAGTCAACTGCCTTGATGCCGTTCGGCGGGTTCACGCATTCCGCGTCATAGTATTCGACATCGACCAGGGTCATCTCGCCCTTGGCTTCGTCCCATTTGGTGGTGCCGATGGCGTTCGGCTGGATCGCCTGATGGCCGTCACCCAGCGCCATGGTGATGGTGCCGGACGGGGCTTCCCAGGTCAGACCCTTCATGGCCGCGGCCATCTGTTCCGCCGTCGGCTTCTTGCCGCCATTGGCCTTCATCGCCTTCTCGACCGCGGCCTTGACGCCCAGCAGACCCTGCCACATGCGGAACGGTGCCTGGACGGGGAAGACGCCATATTCGGCCTTGTAGCGGTCCCAGAGCAGGTCAACCAGTTCGCCGCCCCTGGCATGTGCTGCCAGACCGTTCATGCCGCGCGCGCCCAGGATGATGCCATCGGGCATCTTCTGGCCAAGCTGCGGAATGACATGGTCACCGGCAGCCAGCGCGATCTGCATCCGCTTGTGAATGCCACGGGCCGAGGCCTGCAGCATGAAGGCCTGAAGGTCACCGCCCCACAGCGAGGAATGCAGCAGGTCCGGCTTCTCCCGCATCACGGCGGAAATCTCGGTGCCATACTGACCGGCGAAGATCTTCGGGAACAGCGACGTGGAGGCCTTCGCATCCGGCATCAGGACGCCCATGGAGGCAACGAAGTCGGCCCAGCTGTCGTGGCCCCAGGCATAGTCCTGGTTGACGCCGGCGAAGCTGTCGACCTTGATGCCGCGGGACGTCATGTACTTGGCCAGCGAGATGTTGTCCATCGCCGCATGGGCTGCGGTACGGAAGACATAGTTGTAGGAGCCTTCCTCGAAGACGCGCGGGGTGCCGCAGTCATACAGCACCAGGAATGCCTTCAGTTCCTCCGCCACCGGCGGAACGGCGAGGCAGTCGCCGGAGCTGACGTAACCCAGCACGGCATCGACCTTCTCGCGCTGTACCAGGTTGCGGAATTCCTGCACCTGCTTGGTGGCACCACCGGCCTCATCGATCTCGATGGCCTCGATCATCAGGCCGCCGAAGCCCTTCTGATCCTAAGGGGCAGGCAGTTCGCCCTTGTTGAGCATGTCGATCATCAGCTTGCCGCCGTTCCAGGCGGGCACGCCGAAGCTCTCGGCCGCGCCGCCGGACAGGAACGTCACGACGCCGATCTTGAATGTTTCCGAATGCGATGCCGCCTGTGCGCCAGCCGCAATGCCGAGTGACAGTGCTGCCGCCGCGGTCGCGCTGACGAGCCGCTTGACCGTAGTTTTCATTTTATCCCTCCCGAGGATGGACGCTTGTTGTTCAGCGCCTTGATCCGCACA
>CAXBNO010000230.1:0-5871 GCA_963976775.1 uncultured Kordiimonadales bacterium | reverse complement strand
CTGCGGATCGAGGAGAAGAAGGACGGTTTCGCCTGGCAGGGACCGGCGGACCGTGACCGTCTGGTTGATCCGGCCGAGGTTGATCTGGGTGCTGCCCTTTCGACTGCGGACGAAACGGCGGATACCGCGCTGCTGGTGGAGGACTTCGCCGTTGCGATGTCGGCCATGGCGGCCCTGCGCGGGCCGGTCGACGCATTCTTCGAGAGTGTGACTGTCAATGCTGACGATCCGGCCCTCAGGGCCAATCGTCTGAAACTGCTGGCTGAAATCCGTGCCACCCTGCACCGGGTTGCCGATTTTTCGAAGATCGAGGGCTGAAGCGATGAGCAAGTGGGTCTACACGTTCGGTGACGGCGCAGCCGAGGGCAGGGCGGACATGCGCAACCTGCTGGGCGGCAAGGGTGCCAACCTGGCGGAGATGAGCAATCTCGGTCTGCCGGTGCCGCCGGGCTTCACCATCACGACAGAGGTCTGCACCTGGTACTACGACCATGGCCAATGCTATCCGACGGAGCTGACCGATCAGGTCCGCAATGCCATGGCGGTTGTCGAACAGACAGTGGGTGCCGGGTTCGGCGATGCCGACAACCCCCTGCTGGTCTCCGTCCGTTCCGGGGCGCGGGCGTCGATGCCGGGCATGATGGACACGGTCCTGAACCTGGGTCTGAACGATGTGACGGTGGAGGGTCTGGCCAAGCGTTCCGGCGACCGCCGCTTTGCCTTCGACAGCTATCGCCGGTTCATCCAGATGTACGGTGACGTGGTCCTGGGTGTCGATCACGGCGACTTCGAGGATCTGCTTGAAGGCATCAAGGAGACCCGTGGCGTCTGGCTCGACAATGAACTGACGGTCGAGGATCTGGAACAGCTCGTCAGCCTGTTCAAGGAACAGGTGCAGAAGGGCACGGGCAAGCCCTTCCCGCAGGACCCGGAAGACCAGCTCTGGGGTGCGGTCGGCGCCGTGTTCGGGTCGTGGATGAACGACCGGGCCAATACCTATCGCCGCCTGCACGACATTCCGGCGGCCTGGGGCACGGCAGTCAATGTGCAGGCCATGGTCTTCGGCAACATGGGTGAGGGGTCGGCGACCGGTGTCGCCTTCACCCGCGATCCATCGACGGGGGAGAACATCTTCTTCGGCGAGTACCTGATGAATGCGCAGGGTGAGGACGTGGTGGCCGGTATCCGCACGCCACAGCTGATCACGAAGGCAGCGCGCGAGGCAGCGGGCGAAGAGGCCCTGTCCCTGGAAGAGAACCTGCCCGAGGTCTTTGCCGAACTGGTCAGGGTTTACAGGTCGCTGGAGGCCCACTACCGCGACATGCAGGACATCGAGTTCACGGTGCAGCAGGGCAAGCTCTGGATGCTGCAGACCCGCTCCGGCAAGCGCACCGCAAAGGCGGCGCTGAAGATCGCCGTGGACATGGCCGAGGAAGGACTGATCGACCATACGGAGGCGGTGAAGCGGATCGAGCCGGGATCGCTGGACCAGTTGCTGCACCCGACCCTGGACCCGTCTGCCGAACGTGACGTGATCGCCAAGGGTCTGCCCGCCAGCCCCGGTGCCGCGTCGGGCCGCATCGTCTTCACGGCGGACGAGGCCGAGCGCCAGGCCAAGCTGGGCGAGAAGGTGCTGCTGGTGCGGGAGGAGACGAGCCCGGAAGACATTCACGGCATGCATGCGGCGGAGGGTATCCTGACCAGTCGTGGCGGCATGACCAGCCATGCGGCTGTTGTCGCGCGCGGCATGGGCCGCCCCTGCGTTTCCGGTGCCGGTCACATCCGCATCGATCACAAGGTGGGGGAGATGCGGGTGCTGGGCCGTACCTTCCATGCCGGGGACATGCTGACCATCGATGGTGCCACGGGCGAGGTCATGGCCGGTTCCGTGCCGACGATCCAGCCCGAACTTTCGGGTGATTTCGGCATCCTGATGGGCTGGGCGGACAAGATCCGCAGGCTGCGGGTCCGCGCGAACGCAGAGACACCGCACGACGCCCGCACCGCCCGCGAGTTCGGCGCGGAGGGCATTGGCCTCTGCCGCACCGAGCACATGTTCTTCGACGACGACCGCATCCTTGCGGTGCGGGAAATGATCCTGTCGGAGAAGCTGGAGGGACGGAAGGCCGCGCTGGCGCGCATCCTGCCGATGCAGCGGGATGACTTCGTGGAGCTGTTCCGCATCATGGCGGGACTGCCGGTCACGATCCGGCTGCTGGACCCGCCGCTGCACGAGTTCCTGCCCCGGTCGGACGAGGAGATCGAGGCGGTGGCCGCCGCCATGAACGTGGAATCGGAGCAGATGCGCCGCCGCGCCGCCGAACTGCATGAATTCAACCCCATGCTCGGCCATCGCGGCTGTCGTCTCGGTATCTCCTTCCCTGAAATCTACGAGATGCAGGCACGTGCGATCTTCGAAGCCGCCTATCTGGTGGCCAAGGAACTGGGGGAAGCGGTCACGCCGGAGATCATGATCCCGCTGGTGGCGACACGGCAGGAGGTCGATATCCTGAAGGCCCGCATCGATGCGGTGGCGACCGCCGTGCATGCGGAGCAGGGCGGCAGCCAGGTGGAGTATCTGGTTGGCACCATGATCGAACTGCCGCGCGCCGCGCTGCGCGCTGGCGACATTGCGGAGTCCGCCGCCTTCTTCAGTTTCGGTACCAATGACCTGACCCAGACCACGTTCGGCATCAGCCGCGACGATGCCGCATCCTTCCTGGATGCCTACGTCGGTCAGGGCATCCTGCCAAAGGACCCCTGCGTCAGCCTGGATACGGACGGCGTCGGCGAACTGGTCGAGATCGCTGCGGAACGTGGTCGAAAGACGCGCCCGGACATCAAGCTTGGCATCTGCGGCGAGCATGGCGGTGACCCGGCATCGATCCATTTCTGTGAGGCGGTTGCGCTGGACTATGTTTCCTGTTCGCCGTTCCGGGTGCCGATTGCCCGGCTGGCGGCGGCGCAGGCAACACTGAAGAGCGCGCCGGAGAAGGATGGCTGACGGGAAGAACCTGCTGATCGTTGCTCACGCACCCTCGCCGAATACCGCGCGGCTGCGCGATGCGCTGGTGGCCGGTGCGTCACACGAGGATATCGATGGTGTTCAGGTGGACTGCCGTTCGCCGTTCGATACCGAACCGGAGCATGTGCTTCGGGCCGGCGCGATCATCCTGATGACCACAGAGAACCTGGGTTACATGAGTGGCGCGTTGAAGGATTTCTTCGACCGTTGCTACTATCCGTGTCTGGAGGAAACCCAGGGTCGGTCCTACGCCCTGCTGGTGCGGGCCGGGCATGACGGAACCGGTACCTGCCGGGCGGTGGAGACCATCACCACGGGCCTGCGCTGGAAGGCGGTGCAGGAACCGCTGGTCTGCCGTGGTGACTGGGACGAGGCCTTTTTGGACCAGTGTCATGATCTGGGAATGCTGGTCGCGGCGGGGCTGGAGGCCGGGGTCTTCTGAGCCGGAACCTGTTGCAGGACTGTGACTTCCGGGGCGTTCGGTCGCTGCATCCGCACAAGTCCTTGCGACGCAGGTATATGATGACGATGTGTTGTCGCCATGTGCTGACCGCTTTTCGGCAGGTTGTCTGCCGTCCGAATGACTGGAGATTCTCCTGATTCCGCTCACCAGCCTGACATTGAATCTGCCAGGTCGCGCTCGCATCCTGGGCCTCTGTCTGGCCCTTCTCGCGCTCGCGGGCTGTGAAACGGTTGGTCTGGATCAGATCACGGGTGGGGAAGAGGCGGCACAGAAGACACGTCTTGGTGACATCACCTATACAGTCGGGATCGTCGGGTTGCCCGGCGACAAGGACCTGGACGAGGTTGCGCGCGGGGTCCTGAAGACCTTCACGCTGCAATCGCGGGGTGTCCGCAGCACGGCTGCGCTGCAGCGTCGTGCCGACGGTGATATCAGCGAGTTGCAACGTATCCTGCGGGCCAGCGGGTACTACGATGCGGAGGTCACGACCGAGGTTGCGGACGGCGCATCACCCAGCGTGACTTTCCGGGCGGAGCCTGGCGCGCTGTTCACGATCGGTAGCTACAGCATTGCCTTCCGCAAGACACGCCCGACCCTGCCGGAGGCGGCGGTGCTGGATGCAATTGCACAGATGCCCCCCGGGGTCGTCGCTGATGGTGAGAGCATCGTCGGGTCAGAGGCGCGGATCGTCACTCACCTGCAGGAAAACGGCTTCCCGCATGCCGCATTTGATTCCCGTGTCGCCAGGGCCAACAGCGAAACCAGCACGCTGGACATCGCGGCAACTTTCCGCAGCGGCCCCTATATCACCTACGGCGATGTCATCATCGAAGGCGAGACGGGCATCGAACGGGACTACCTGCGCGGCATGATCACCTGGGACAGGGATGCACCGGTCGCCCGCTCCCAGCTCAATCAGTTGCAGGACCGGATGGCGGGCACCGGACTGTTCAAGACAGTCAGCGTGCGCCTGCCGGAGTACGAGGCGGGCCAGAACGTGGCGGATGGCGCACAGCCCGTGACGGTGAAGGCAAGCGAGGCCAAGGCTAAGTCCATCAGCGGCAGTGTCCGCTATGACTCGGATCGCAACCTGTTCGGGCGGGCGGAGGATCTGCGCACCGAACTGGACCTGTCACTGGACGAACAGAAGCTCTCGGCCGAACTTTCGCGCCCGCGCTACCCGTCAGCCCGCTGGACGGTCTTCGAGGGCGCGGAGGTGCGCAATACCTTCGACGACGCCTTTGACGAACAGGCCGCTGAAGTGCAGGTCGGCATGCGCACGGGGCTGGAGGACGGCTGGACCTTCAGCGGCGCGATCAAGGGCAGTGCCTCGCTGACCGAGACCGATATAGAGAGCGATACGGCCTATCTGATCGGCCTGCCACTCACCGCGCGACAGGTGCGCACCAATGATCCGCTGAACGCGACGACGGGGCACAAGCTGTTCCTTTCCGCCACCCCCTATTTCGGCCTCAACGATGGCTCACCAACCTATTTCGGGTCGGTTTCAGCCGGTGGCTCCTACTACCTGCCGGTCATTGGCCAGGACAGTCTGGTGCTGGCCACCCGCGCACGGGTTTCCTCCATCCTCAGCGGTGATCTGGAGGATGTACCGGTGAACCAGTTGCTGTTCGCCGGTGGCGGCAGTTCGGTGCGTGGCTTTGGTTTCCGGTCCATCTCCCCGGTTTCGCTGGGTGCCGAGACCGGCGGGCGGTTTCTGGCGGAGACCGGGCTGGAGGCACGGATCAAGGTCACGGACAGTATCGGCTTCGTCACGTTCGTGGATGTCGGTGTCGTGGAGGAGGAGCCGTTTCCGAACTTCAAGGAACGGGTGAACGTCGGCGTTGGTGGTGGCCTGCGGTACTACAGCCCCGTCGGACCCATCCGTTTCGATCTGGCCTTCCCGCTGCATCGGCGCGCAGGCGACAGCCTGTTCGAATTCTACATCAGTCTTGGACAGGCGTTCTGATGTTGCGTCGTCTGCGCAGGATACTGCTCTGGTCGCTGGCGGTGCTGCTGACACCGGTCTTGCTGCTTCTGGTTGGCCTGTTCTGGTTCCTGGAAGTGGCGGGGGAGGATACCTGGACTGCGGCACTGGACCAGGGGCTGGCCGCGGCAAACACACCGGGCGAACTGGAGATCGCAGCCAGCGGCTTTCGCCGCGACGATGATGGCGTGATCCGCCTGGGCCATCTGGAGATGGCAGACGCGGAAGGTGTCTGGCTGACGCTGGATGACCTGGCGCTGGACTGGGATCTGGGTGCATTGCTCGGCGGTGCCTTGACGGTCGAGAGCCTGACCGTCGCACGCGTGGATGTCAGTCGCGCGCCGGCCAGCGCCGCACCCGGGGAGCCGGAGCCGGACGACCCGACGCCCCTGCTGG
>CAXBNO010000229.1:0-5911 GCA_963976775.1 uncultured Kordiimonadales bacterium | reverse complement strand
TGTAGCACGCCGCGACGATGGTGATGACGGAACCGAGCGCCGGCACGGCCAGGATGGCTCCGGTGATACCTGTCGCGACCAGCAGCAGCACGCCGACAGTGCCGAGGATGATCCCGCAGAGATAGGGCAGGGCCGGACGCGCGCCGAAGGCGGCAGCGGTTGCTGCCACGGTCAGGGTCGCCGGTCCGGGACTGCCCATCAGCGGGATCGCGGCCAGGTAGAGCAGCAACAGGTTCTCGTTCATCCTCGCCTCCGTCAGAATGGGACGCAGTCTGGCTGTTGTGTGAGGCACGGGGATAGAACGTATGTGCAGCGAACCGGATGTGGACATGCGAGCCGGAAACCGCTGGTCGGGGGGCGAGGTCGCGCCCGGCCTCGAATGGGCGGCAGCGGACTTTCCCGAGCACCGGTTCACGCCGCACCGCCATGATGGCTATGTGGTTGGTGTCACGGGCAAGGGTGCGCAGCGCTTCACCTATCGTGGCGCTGAAAGGCTGTCACTGCCGGGGGAGGTCTTTCTGCTGCATCCGGACGAAAGGCATGACGGGCGTCCCGGAACCGCGGCGGGTTTCGGATTTCGTGCGGTCTACCTGTCACCGGATCACGTGCTGGCGGCGCTGGATCAGTCTGACCTGCCGTTCAGTCCGGAGCCGGTGCACGACGCGCAGGCTGTTTCCGAACTCGTCCTTTCGGTCTTCAATGCCTGGTCCGGGGGGCAGCCTGATGATCTGGCGGTCAATGATGCCGTCTGTCTGATGGCGGACCTGTTCCAGCGTGTCTCGGATCAGCGCGGAACACCTGGCCAGGCACGGCGACGGAAGCGAACCGATCCGCTGATCCGGCGCGTGCGGGAGGACCTGATGTCGGTGACGGATGCGCCGGTGATGATCCGCGATCTCGAGCGCAGGCATGGCATGGACCGTTTCACCCTCAGCCGCGATTTCCGGCGCGCTTTCGGGGTGACACCCAGTCGTTTCATCCTGCTGCGGCGGCTTGATCGTGCGCGCGTCATGCTGCGGCAGGGCCTGTCCCTTGCCGATGCCGCCGTCGCGGTCGGGTTCGCCGACCAGAGCCACATGACTCGGCATTTCCGGGCAACCTATGGCCTGACGCCGGGATGCTGGCGCGACATGCAGGTGAACTGAAGGGGCGGCTATTTCCCGAAGTTCTTGGTGCCGATCAGCCGCTGCGCGATCAGCACGGCGACCGCCATCTGCCCCTCGAACGCCATGGCGGCGGCGGCGGCGGTCATCGGTCCGGCGTCCGAGGCATCGTCCAGCCGGAAGGTACGGGTTCCCATCATCTCCAGCATCGGTCCGGCGGCCTGCCCCATGGCAAGCTGCCAGGGATTGAACTCCCCGAACTCGCCACGCATCGTCACCAGCATCAGCAGCGGAAAGCGGCAGGTCTGGGGGGGCGCGAGCATGTTGGGCACGTTGCCGACGCCCGAGGACTGCATCAGCAGCACACCGCGCTGGCCACCCAGCCAGGCACCGGACAGAACCGCCGGTCCCTCCGCTTCTGTCGTCAGGGAGATGGCCTGGATGCCATTGTCGGCGCGTGCACGCTCGATCAGGCGCTTGTGTCCGGCGTCCGGGACATAGGCGATCTGGCGCACGTCGGCACCCTGCAATGCCTCGAAGATCTGATCCGGCCAGTCGGACATGCGGTCCCCTCCCCATGGTCATACCTGCATGACCCCGATGATAGTTGCGCTCTGCCTGCCGTCCACACAAACTGTCGGCCGATCCGGGGAGGGACGAGAATTGGCAGAAGCAGACGCGGGCGAGAGGGCCGGGGGCGGCATGTTCTACGGCTGGGTGATTGTCTGGGCCGCCTTCACCATCCTGTTCGTCAGCTTCGGCGCGGCCTACAGCTTCCCCGCCTTCTTCACGCCGCTGCAGAACGAATTCGGGGCGACGCGGGGGGATACCTCCTTCGTCTTCGGTATCGCCGGATTCCTCTATTTCTTCCTGGGGGCATTCTCAGGCCCCGCCGGTGACCGGCTGGGGCCGAAGCAGGTGGTGGTCTTCGGTGCCATCGTGGCGGCACTGGGCCTCTGTTTCGCGGCCACGGCCACCCGGATCGAACAGGTCTACTGGGGCTACGGTCTCGGCGTCGGCGTCGGCGTCGGCTGCATGTACGTGCCCGCTGTCGGTGCGGTGCAGCGCTGGTTCGCGCGCCGCCGCGCCACCGCCTCCGGCCTTGCCATCACCGGCATCGGTGTCGGGACCTTCGTGGCCCCGATGGCAGCGCATGAACTGATCACGCTGCTCGACTGGCGGCAGACCTATCTGCTGCTCGCGGGCGTGGTGCTGGTGCTCGGGGTGACGAGCGGCCTGCTGCTGGAGAATTCACCTGCCCGTCGCGGCCAGTTTCCCGATGGAGCCGCCACCGCGCCCTCCAGCGCCGATGCCGCCGAATCAATGGATGTCCAGGCTGCCCGCAGGACCCTGCCGATCTGGCTGGTCTATTTCGGTTCCCTGCTGGTCTCCATCGGCCTGTTCATGCCGTTCGTGCACCTGAAACCCTTCGCACAGGACCTGGGACTGTCGGCGCAGCAGGGGATCTGGGTCGTCAGTTCGGTCGGTATCGGCTCCATCGTGGGGCGCATGATCCTGGGTCCGGTGGCTGAACGCTACGGGCGCAAGCCGGTGGTGCTGGGTCTCTACATCGGTCTCGCCGCGATCTTCGTCTTCTGGTACCTGTCCGTCTCGCTCTGGATGCTGCTCTTCTTCGGGGTCGTCTTCGGCACCCTGTACGGCGGCTTCGTCGCGCTCGCGCCTGCCTTGCTGGCGGACTACTACGGTGTCGGCCATGCAGGCGGCATCCTAGGGTTCGTCTATTCCTCGGTCGCGGTCGGCGCGCTGATCGGCAACCCGATCGCAGGCTACATGTATGACGCGGCACAGACCTATGACCTGCCGATCCTGATCGGTGCCGGGTTGTGCGGGGCCGGCGCGCTCTGCATTCTGGCGATGCCGTCACCGGCGCGGTGGCGGGCGCGGCGGTTCGGTGCCGCGCAGGGCTGACCGGCAGGGGAGAAGCGGGCATGAGCTGGAACACGATCCTCTACGCGGTCAGCGAACGGGTGGCGACGATCACCCTCAACCGCCCTGACCGGCTGAACGCGATCAACGATGACCTGCCACGGGAACTGGCGGAGGCGGTGCGCCGTGCCGACGACGACGATGATGTTCATGCGATCATCCTGCAGGGGGCAGGCCGCGCCTTCTGCGCCGGCTACGACCTGAAGGAATATGCCGAGGGGGATCGGGAGAACGCCTACACCCAGTCCATGCCCTGGGACCCGATGATCGACTACCGCCTGATGAAGGCGAACACGGACGCCTTCACCACGCTCTGGCGCTGCTACAAGCCGACGATCGCCAGGGTGCACGGCTTTGCCGTCGCCGGGGGCAGTGACATCGCGCTCTGCTGTGACCTGATCGTCATGGCTGACGATGCCAAGATCGGCTATCCGCCGACACGGGTCTGGGGGTGTCCGTCCACCGGCATGTGGGTGCATCGCCTCGGCGCGCAGCAGGCCAAGCGGATGCTGTTCACCGGCGACCTGATCGACGGGCCAGAGGCCGTGCGCATCGGCCTTGCACTGGAGTCGGTTCCGGCAGACCAACTGGACGCGCGCGTGACCGCCCTGGCGGCGCGCATGTCGGGCGTGCCGAAGAACCAGCTGATGATGCAGAAGCTGATGATCAATCAGGCCATCGATGCGCAGGGCATGCAGAACACCCAGATGCTCGCGACCCTGTTCGACGGCATTACCCGCCACAGCCCGGAGGGCCTCTGGTTCAAGGAACTGAGCGAACGGGTCGGTTTCCAGGAGGCCGTGCGCAAGCGCGATTCCGGCGAACCACTGGGGCCGGGCAGCAACTGATCCGTTCCGCGCAGAATCATCCCGGCAAGGTCGCCCCATGATCACCGATCCCGTCTTCTATGCGGTGGCGATCCCGGCGCTGATGCTGGTCGGCATCTCCAAGGGCGGCTTCGGGTCGGGCATCGGCATCGTCGCCGCGCCAGCAATCTCCCTTGTCGTTCCGCCGCTGACCGCCATCGGCATCATGCTGCCCCTGCTCTGCCTGATGGACCTGTTCGGGGTCTGGAGCTATCGCCGGTCGTGGAGCCGTTCGATGATGCTCTACCTGGCACCGGGGGCGGTGCTGGGCATCGGTATCGCCACGCTGACGGCGGGGCTGGTGGATGAACACATGATCCGCGTCATGGTCGGGGCCATCGCGGTGCTGTTCGCGCTGGATCACTGGCGCAGGCAATGGCGGGGCAGGGGCACGGTCGCCACGCCTCGCGCGGAGAACCGCGTCAGCGGTATCTTCTGGGCGGCTGTCTCGGGCTTCACCAGCTTCGTCGGCCACGCAGGCGGCCCGCCGTTGCAGGTCTATCTGCTGCCGTTGCGGATGGACAAGACCGTGTTCGACGGCACCACGGTAATCTTCTTCATGGCGGTGAACTACGCCAAGCTGGTGCCCTATGCCTGGCTGGGCCTGCTGAACCAGACCAACCTGCTGACGGCGCTGGTCCTGGCCCCGGTCTGCCCGGTGGCGATGCGCGCCGGAATCTGGCTGCATGACAAGGTGCCGGAGAAGCCGTTCTACGCCCTCTGCTACGCCTTCGTCTTCATCGTCGGACTGAAGCTGCTGTTCGATGGCGTCAGCGGTTGGGTGGGGTGACGGTTAGCCATCTGTCCGTCAGGCCGCCTGATCGGCTATTCCTCGGTTCATGTTGCTCAACTCCGCCATACTTCTGACCGTCGTCGCCACCGGAATGCTGCTGTGGCTGCCCAGGGTTCGCAGATCGGTGACCTGGCGCGCCATGACCACGCCGCTGGCGTCGATCATCGGCAGCGGGTTCCTGGTGCTGGGACCGATCCTGGACGCGCAGTATGGCAAGTACGCGCCACTCGTGATGGCTGCGCTCTGCGTCGGTGCCTACCTCTACGGTGCCGCCATTCGATACAACATGGTGACGATCGAAGCCGTGCATCGCGACGACCAGAGGCTGGTCCGGCAGTTGGACACCCTTGCCTCCTGGTCGCTCGGCTTCGCCTACATTGTCTCGGTCGCCTACTACCTGAACCTGTTCGGCGCTTTCGGCGTCAGCCTGACAGCGGCGAATGAGCCGTTGAATGCACGTCTGCTGACTACGGCGGTCTTCGCGATCATCCTGTTCGTGGGCTGGACACGGGGTTTCCGGTCGCTGGAGCGTATGGAGTATGTCTCCGTCGGTACAAAGCTGGCGATCATTGCCGGGCTGCTGCTGGGACTGGCGATCTACTTCGGTGAACAGCTGTCGACCGGGAGCCTGATCTTCAACGCCTCGGAACTGTCCGGGTGGCCTGCGATCACGCTGGCCTTCGGACTGATCGTGACCGTCCAGGGGTTCGAGACCTCCCGCTATCTCGGTGCCACCTACGACCGCGCGGTCCGCCTGCGGTCGATGAAATGGGCGCAGTGGATCTCGACTGCCATCTACATGACCTACATCCTGCTGCTGGCCTATGTGTTCGAGCGGGGGAAACTGCAGCTCAGCGAGACGGCCATCGTCGACATGATGGTCGTCGTGGCCCCGATACTCCCCGTTCTGCTGGTCGCGGCGGCGCTCGCTGCGCAGTTCAGTGCGGCGGTTGCGGATACCAGCGGGTCAGGGGGACTCGTCGCGGAACTTTCGGGCAACCGCGTCAGCCCGCGCATGGCCTATCTGGTGCTGGGCGGTGTCGGCCTTCTGTTGACCTGGGCTGCCGACATCTTCGAGATCATCAGCTATGCGTCACGCGCCTTCGCCGTCTACTACGCGTTGCAGGCGCTTATCGCGGCGCTGACGGCCTGGCGCAGAAGGGATGTCTGGCGGTGTCTGGGCTTTGGCGCGCTGGCTGTGG
>CAXBNO010000228.1:0-5922 GCA_963976775.1 uncultured Kordiimonadales bacterium | reverse complement strand
CGCCGGCCGTGATCGTGTCGATGACCAGCGACCCGGAATCGGACGAGGTCACGAAGAACACGATCACAAGCACGATGCCGATGAAGGACACGACGTTGGTCAGCGGCAGTTCCTCGGCCATCCTGAACAGCGAGAGTTCCGGCTGCCAGTTGGTCACCGTGTCCACGACGCCACCATAGCCGTTCTCCACATGCTGCCAGATCGCCGTACCACCGAAGACATTCATCCAGAGCACGCAGGCAATGGTTGGCACGATCAGGACGCAGATGATGAACTCACGCACCGTCCGTCCCTTGGAGACGCGGGCAATGAACATGCCGACGAACGGTGACCAGGAAATCCACCAGGCCCAGTAGAACGTGGTCCAGCCATGCATGAACCCGGTGTCCTCGCGCCCGACCCAGTTGCTCAGTTCCGGCAGCGCGACCGCATAGTCGACAAGACCGTTGAAAAAGCCGGAGATGATGAACAGTGTCGGTCCGACGATGATGACGAAGAGCATCAGGATGATTGCCAGCACCATGTTCAGTTCCGACAGCCGCTTCACGCCACCGTCCAGACCGGCCAGCACCGAGAGCAGTGCAACGGCGGTAATGCCCGCGATCAGGATGATCTTGGTGAGGTCCGTCGCAGGGATGTCGAACAGGTAATTCAGACCTGCGCTGGCCTGCTCCGCACCGAAGCCGAGCGAGGTCGCCAGGCCGAAGAGCGTGGCAAATACCGCCAGCGTGTCGATGATGTGGCCTGGCCAGCCCCAGACGCGTTCACCCAGGATCGGGTAGAAGGCGGAGCGGATGGTCAGCGGCAGACCCCGGCTGTAGGTGAAGAAGGCCAGCGCCAGCGCAATCACGGCATAGATCGCCCACGGGTGCAGACCCCAGTGGAAGATCGTTGCCGCCATGCCCATTGACATCGCGGCTTCAGTATCCGCCGGATCGACACCCAGCGGCGGACTGAGGAAGTGATTAACAGGCTCCAGCACGCCGAAGAACATCAGGCCAATGCCCATGCCCGCGGCAAACAGCATGGCGAACCAGCCGGTGTAGGAATACTCCGGCCTGGCATCCTTGCCCCCCAGTCTGATCTTGCCCAGTGGCGAGACGACAAGGAACAGGCAGAACAGCACGAAGATGTTCGCCGCCCCCATGAAGACCCAGTCGAAGGTCGACGTCAGCCAGGGGCGCAGATCGCCGAAGAACTCGGCCGAACCGGCCGGAAACATCAGCACCAGTATGACAAACCCGACAATCATGACCGCAGAGACAAAGAAGACCGGATTGTGAACATCCAGCCCCATGATCTGCACGTTGTGTTGTCCGGGTTCGAAGTCGGACTCAGGTACAATGTCAGACATTGAACACCTCCCTCTCGATTATCCCATCGCCTCGCCCCCAACCGGACCAGGCCCAGAGCCTCCTGAACGATCCGGATGCGGGAATCTTGGGCCCCGCTTGCCGGACCATGGTCAACAGGCTGGCACCGAGCCTAGGCGGATTCTGTCCTGATTGCGACAGCAGTGCCCTGAAATGCCTATTTTATCGGCAAATCACCCGGCAGCCGCGCGTTTCACGGCATCAATGGCGTCAGGGTTGCTGAGGGCTGAGAGGTCGCCCGGCGGCTCGTCCAGGACCAGCGCGCGGATGACCCGGCGCATGATCTTCAGCGACCGGGTCTTGGGCAGATCATCGACAAACAGGATCCGGGCAGGCTTGAACGCCTTGCCCAGACCGTCGGTGACGGCGACCGACAGACGGTTGGCCAGCGCGTCATCCACGGTCACGCCCGCGGCGGGAACGGCGGCAACCAGCACGGCCTCCCCCTTCACCTGGTCCGGCAGGGCCACGGCGGCAGCTTCCGCGATCAGCCCGGTCGCCATGACCAGCCCTTCGATCTCCGCCGGTCCGGCCCGCTTGCCCGCAACCTGGATCGTGTCGTCGGAACGACCGTGTACGTACCACAGGCCATCCGCATCCCTGCTGGCCCAGTCTCCATGCCGCCACATGTCGGGATACATGGACCAGTAGGTTTCGATGAAGCGGTCGGGATCGCGCCAGATGCCACGACTGAGGCCGATGGACACGTCACGAAGGACCAGTTCACCCACCTCCCCCGGCCCGACGCTGTTGCCGGATGCATCCACGATATCCGTTGCCATGCCCGGCAGGGGCCCAGCAAAGGAGCAGGGACGCTGTGGCGTCAGCACGTTCCCTGCGATGAAGCCGCCGCTGATCTCCGTGCCGCCGCAGACATTGATGATGGGACAGCGGCCGCCACCGGCATGCTCGGAGAACCAGACCCAGGCTTCCTCCGTCCATGGCTCGCCCGTGGAGGCCAGAATGCGGATGGCGGAGAGGTCATGTGCGGCGACATGTTCGGGGCCATGGCGCATCAGACTCCGAATCGCGGTTGGCGCAATCCCGAAGAAGGTTGCCTTGTGCGCGGCGGCCAGCCGCCAGATACGGCCCGCGTCGGGCCAGTCCGGCACACCCTCGGCGATGATGAAGGTCGCACCGCGGGCAAACGTTCCGGCCATCGAATAGGGACCGGTCACCCAGCCGAAATCCGCGAACCAGAACAGCCTGTCCTCGACCTTCAGATCGAAGGAAACACCGAAATCCAGTGCCCCCTTCACCGTGAAGCCACAGTGCGTCAGCACTGTCCCCTTGGGGCGTCCGGTGGTGCCGGAGGTATAGGCGATCATCAGGGGTTGGTCGGCATCGACCATCTGCATCGGCGTGCTGTCGGCAGACGTGACATCCAGATCATGCCACCAGACATCCCGGCCGCTGTTCATCACGACATCACCGTCGCCGGTGCGCAGCACGATGGTATGGCGCAGCGTCGGCACATCCCTGGCCGCGCTGTCGATCACCGGTTTCATCGCGATGGTGCTGCCGCGCCGTATGGCTTGGTCGGCAGTGATCACGGCCACCGCCTCCGCATCGTTCAGCCGCTTCACGATCGCTTCCGCGCCGAAACCCGAGAACAGGGGAGAGATGATTGCGCCGATGCGCGCCACGGCCAGGAACGCGACCGGGGTCTCGGGCAACACGGGCATGTAGATGCCGACTGCATCCCCCGGACCGACACCCAGGGACCGAAGTCCGGCAGCCAGTTCGCGCACCTGCCGATCCATCTCGGCATAGGTCAGGGTGCGCTGGCTGTCATCCTCCCCGTGCCAGATGATGGCCGGCTTTTCCCAGACGTCGGTGCCGCGGTGACGGTCCAGGACATTGTCGCAGAAATTCATCGTCCCGCCGACGCACCACCGCGCGTTCGGCAGGCCATCCGAGACATCGCGGACCTGCGTGTAGGGCCGGTCGAAGCGGATATCCAGTGCGCGAATCGCGCTGTCCCAGAACCAGTCCGGGTCCGCTGCGGCGCGCTGCAGCAAGTCCTTCTCGCCGCTACAGCCGAGCGTTTCGATAAAGCGGGTCAGTTCCGCATTGTCGATGTACGCCTGCGTTGGCTCCCATGTGAAACCGTCCTGCATATGCCGATCCTCCCGCCTCTGCTCCACCTCGCCGAGTATGGCCGGACGCCCGTCCGACAGGCAAACTCTGATCACTGAATGGGATTTCGTCCCGATAGGCGTTTGACAAACCAGCATTGTTCAGCCGGAATAGTTGGGTCGTAAAAAAAACAAGTCTGGGAGGGTTCAATAATGAAATCCAGAATCATGAAATCCGCTGGTGTGATGGCACTGGCTGCGGTGGCGGCGCTGTCGTTCTCCGCTGGAGATGCGGAGGCCAAGAAGGTCCGCTGGAAGATGCACTCGGCATTCGGCAAGAATCTGGCCGTTATCGGTCCGGTCGGCTATCGCATCGCCGACTGGGTCAACCAGGCCAGTGACGGCGATTTCGACATCAAGGTGTTCGAGCCGGGCGCACTTGCCGGCGGCTATGCCTACTACGATCCGGTCAGCCAGGGCGCGTTCGAGGCGGGCTACGGCACGCCGGGCGCGAACCAGGGCAAGAATTCCGCGTTTGCATTCCTTTCGACCTGGCCATTCGGACCGGGTGCCCTGGAATTCAATGCATGGCTGCAGTATGGCGGCGGCATCGAGATCGGTGAGGAGCTCTACGGTCGCGACGGCATCAAGTACAACTATTGCGGCATGATCCCGCCGGAGACATCGGGCTGGTTCCGTTCCGAGATAAAGAGCCTGGAAGAGCTCAAGGGTCTGAAGATGCGTTTCTTCGGCATGGGCGCGAAGGTCATGCAGAAGTTCGGCGTGTCAACGCAGCAGCTTGCGGCGGGCGATATCTACCCGGCGCTGGAACTGGGCACGATCGATGCCACCGAGTTCTCGATGCCTGCCATCGACCGCACGCTCGGCTTCTACCAGATCGCCAAGTTCAACTACTATCCGGGCTGGCATCAGCAGTCGACCACCAACGAAGTCCTGATCAATCAGGGCAAGTGGGACGAACTGGACGACCAGAAGAAGGCAATCTTCGACCTGGCCTGCAAGGCGAACATCGCGGTCGAGATGGCCGAGGGTGAGGCCCTGCAACCTGCGGCCATGCTGGCCAACGAAGCCGATGGCGTGAAGAACGTCAGCTGGCCCGATGAGATTCTGGACCAGTTGCGCGACGCATGGACCACCGTCCTTGCCGAAGAGCAGGCGGCGAACCCGGACGTGAAGCGTCTCTACGCCAGCTACAGCGAGTTCCACGAGAGCTACAAGGCCTGGGGCGAGCGCGGCTACCTGAAGTAAGATGTTTCGTGCCCTGCGGCCCGGTCTCAGGACCGGGTCGCAGCGACACGCGACTTGTCGCGACCGGCGCGCGCCCCGCGCCGGTCGTTTCTTCTGCCAATGAAACCGGCGACTTGTCCTTGCTGCGCATGGATTGCGCATCAGGGGAAGATATGACCGGGGTAAAACAGGGACGGGGCGCTGAACATGCTCTATTTCGCAGACGCCGCTGACAGGCTTGCACGATCCACCGGACGCGCCGTCAGCTGGCTGATCGTGCCGCTGATCTTCATCATCATGTTCGATGTGATCACGCGAAAGATCGATATCATCCGTGACTGGTCCGCAGATATCACGATAGAGACGGGCTATTCGGTCTCCTTCATCCTGCAGGACATGCAATGGCACATCCACGGCATCCTGCTGATGTTCGCCTTCGGCGTCGGTTACCTGACAAACGCCCATGTGCGCGTCGACATCTTTCGCGAAATGGCCAGTCACCGAACCCAGGCAAAGATCGAGCTCTTCGGTCTGCTGTTCATGGCCATACCGTTCCTCTGTCTCGCGATCTGGAAATCCGTGGATATGGTGACACTGTCCTACCATCAGGGCGAAGGGTCTGAATCCCTGGTCGGTATCCCCTGGCGCTATGTCATCAAGAGCTGCCTGCCGATCGGCTTTGTCCTCGTCTTCGCCGCAGCGATCGCGACCCTGATCCGAACCATCGTCTATCTCTATGGCTCGGAGGAGAGCAGCAAGCGCGCCGAGGACGATATCCAGTACTTCACGGACAAGACCGTGTTGCCGAAGGTTTCACTGGAGGATGACATCCTCGCCAAGCCGATCGGGGAGCGCTGATCCATGGAGTTCATCGAATGGTTCCTTGACGACCATCTCTACGACTATCTCGGCGCCTACATGTTCCTGGCGCTGGCCCTGACCCTGTTCACGGGCCTGCCTGTCGCCTTCGCTCTCGGCGGCATCTCGCTGTTGTTCGGCCTGGTCGGGATCTATCTGGAGATCATCGACTTCGCGGTCTTCTTCCAGGTCATCAACCGGGTCTGGGGCGGCGATGGCGCTTCAGGGGCAATCCAGAACCCCATACTTGTCGCCATCCCCTGTTTCGTCTTCATGGGCACGATGCTGGAACGGTCACAGGTGGCCGCCGATCTGCTGCACATCCTGCAGGTGATGCTGAAGCGCATTCCCGGCGGTCTGGCGCT
>CAXBNO010000227.1:0-5932 GCA_963976775.1 uncultured Kordiimonadales bacterium | reverse complement strand
GCAGGTCTGTGACAGACGCAACAGGGGCGTCGCGACCGGCCAGTCGCAACGCCCCTGCGGGTTGTATTCAATCGGTTGCTGGTGTGCCTCTGGGGCGCATGCCGGATCAGGCTGCGGCGATCGCCCTGACACGTGCATTCAGCCGCGAGACCTTGCGTGACGCATTGTTGCGCTTGATCAGGCCCTTGCCCGCAGCGCGGTCGAGTTCCTTCTGCGCCAGCACCAGGGCCGCGCGGGCAGCTTCGCCCTTGCCCTCGGCAATCGCGACTTCAACCTGCTTCACATAGGTCCGGACCCGGCTGCGCCGTGCCTTGTTGCGCTCCGTGCGCTTCGCGTCCTGACGGATCCGCTTCATCGCGGACTTGATGTTGGCCATGCCTGAGAATTCCGTGCACTGCTGTTGGGTGTTGTAGAGGGCGGGCTTATAGCCAAGGCCCTGTCTGCCGTCAAGCGCGGTCAGGCGCGAGGGCGGTAGGCACACGCAGGGACCGGAACGCGTGGCAGGCTATGGCAGGTCTTCCGCCGCAGGCGGCCAGACCGGGGTGTCGTGCGGATAGAGGCGGGTCACATGGCCCATCTTGCGGCCCCTGCGGCTCTCCGCCTTGCCATACAGATGCAGCGATCCCTCGCCCTGCAGCAGTTCTGCCCAGGCAGTGCTGTCGTCCCCGATCAGGTTGCGCATCACCGCCCGGTGGTGCGGCACGGTCGATCCCAGCGGCAGCCCCATGGTGGCGCGGACCTGCTGCTCGAACTGGCTGACGCGGCAGGCCTCCATGGTCCAGTGGCCGGAATTGTGCGGGCGCGGTGCCATCTCGTTGAACAGGATGGCGCCGCTGTCGGTCACGAAGAACTCCACCGCCAGCAGGCCGACAACATCCAGACCGCTCGCCAGCGCCCGTGCTGCCGCTGTCGCGGCCTCCGTCACCGTTGCGGGCAGGGCCGCGGGCGCGATGGTCAGATCGAGGATGTGGTCCCGATGGCGGTTCTCCACCGCCGGCCAGGTCAGCAGGGTCCCGTCCACCCCCCGCGCGGCAATGACGGAAATCTCCGCCGTGAAGGGCACGAAGGTCTCGAGGATCGCCGCCCGGTGCCCGAGCTCGGCGTGGGCCGCAGCGGCTTCTTCGCCGACGCGGATGATGCGCTGGCCCTTGCCGTCATAGCCCTCCCGCCGGGTCTTCAGCACGGCAGGCACACCGATGCGGGCAATGGCCGCCCCGAGTTCCGCCTCCGACGATACCTCCGCAAAGGGCGCGACCGGCACACCGAATTTCAGCGCCGCGTTCTTCTCCGCCAGCCGATCCTGGGCGACGGCCAGCACATGCGCGCCGGGACGCACAGGCACCTTGCGGGCCAGATGTTCGACCGCCGCGACAGGCACGTTCTCGAATTCCAGGGTGACGGCATCAACGGTGTCGGCAAAGCGGTCCAGCGCGGCCAGATCATCCCATCCGGCAACCGTGGCCCTGTCCGCGACCTGTTCCGTCGGCGAGTCCGCTTCCGGACCGTAGACATGCACCCGGTAGCCCATCCGCGCAGCGGACAGCGCCATCATGCGGCCAAGCTGTCCACCCCCCAGCACACCAATGACGGATCCCGGCGGCAGGGCAGGCCCGGCTTTGGCGGCCGGGTTCACCGCTGGGGCTCTTCCGCCACCGATGCGGACTGTGCCGCGCGCCAGGCCGTCAGGCGCTGCATCAGTTCCGGGTCACCCAGGCCAACGATGGATGCGGCCATCAGACCGGCGTTCTTCGCGCCCGCCTTGCCGATCGCCAGGGTGCCGACCGGCACACCGCCCGGCATCTGCACGATGGAGAGCAGGCTGTCCATGCCGCTCAACGCCTTGCTCTCGACCGGCACGCCCAGCACCGGCAGCACGGTCATGGCCGCGACCATGCCCGGCAGATGTGCCGCGCCGCCCGCCCCGGCGATGATGACCTGCAGATCCCGGTCGCAGGCTGACCGGGCATAGTCTGCCATGCGGTCCGGTGTCCGGTGGGCGGACACGATCCGGACCTCATGCGGGACGCCCAGCGCCTCCAGCACCGAAACCGCCTCCCGCATGGTTTCCCAATCCGACTGGCTGCCCATGATCACGCCGACGCGTGCGCCGGTGGTTTCGCCTGACTCAACTGCTGATTCTGAACCGGTCACTGGACTTCACCCTCGAAAAACAGGCGGCGGATTATAGGGATGCGGCTCCCGACCACAAGCGGGAGAAGGCTTTCTTAACCAATGCAACGCATTCTGCGAGCAACGACGGGTCGAATTTTCCTGAACTGTTCCGTGCCTGAGAGGATTCACATGAAGATCGGTGCCTATTCATCCCTGCCGCGTGTCAGTGCAGTGGACCGCCCGCGTGGAACTGCCAGGTCAGGTGCAGGTGTCGCCACCCGGGAGGCATCGGTCGATGCCCCCCGCGCGGTGGAGGTCAGCGACTTCTTCGGGGTGCCGGAAGGCGAACTTACCCCGAAGGTGCGCGAGGCGCTGCTGGGGCTGATGGACGAGGTCGACTCCCTGCGTCGGGAGCTTCAGGCCGCACGCGGGAAGATCAGCGAGCTGGAGGAACTGGCCGACAAGGACCCGCTGATGCCGGTGGCCAACCGCCGCGCCTTCGTCCGCGAGATGTCGCGCATGATGTCCTACACCGAACGCTACGGCGTGCCGTCCAGCCTGGTCTTCTTCGACGTCAACGGGCTGAAGCAGATCAACGACACCATGGGCCACGCGGCAGGTGACAAGGCCTTGCTGTCGGTTGCCACGACCCTGGGTGAGAACGTGCGCGACACGGACGTCGTCGGTCGTATCGGCGGCGACGAGTTCGGCGTCATCCTGGCCCAGGCAGACGAGGATGTGGCGCGGGAGAAGGCCCAGCAACTGGTCGATGCGATCCGTGCGAAACCGGTCGATATCGACGGTATCATCATGCATGTGGACGTGGCGCACGGCGTCTTCCCCTTCGGCCGTGGTGACGATGCCTCGACAGCGCTGGCGGAGGCAGACCGGCGCATGTACCGCCGCAAGCAGGAGATGAAGTCCGATGACCCGCCTTCACCCATGCCCAGGGCCGTGAACGAATAGCCCGGCACCGGAGACGCACCCGTCACTGATCCGCGCCTGACGCCTGTCACGTCTGTTCTGCCGTCTGTGGTTTCCCCGCGGTCAGTCCGGCTATGGTCGGCTGACGCTTGCATAAACAGACCAGGTGGATCCCCCCTTGATGACATCCAGAACCGAACCCGAGCCAGAGCTGGTGCGCATCCGGACACGCGACGGGCTGACACTTGTCGCCGACCGTTACGGTCCTGAGGGCGGGCAACCTGTCATCTTCATGCATGGTGGCGGTCAGACACGACACAGTTGGGGCGGTACCGCCATGGAGATGGCGCGGCGCGGCTGCTCCGCCTTCACCTGCGACCACCGCGGGCACGGGGACAGTGACTGGTCTCCCGAAGGTGCCTATGCGTTCGAGGACAATGCCAATGACCTGCGCGACTGGGCAGCGCAGATGCGGCGGCCGCCCGTTGTGATCGGTGCGTCCCTGGGTGGCATCGCCGCGATGCTGGCGCTGGGCCATGCCCCGACGGTGCAGGCCCGCGCGCTGGTTCTGGTGGACATCGCACCGCTGATGGAACGGACCGGCACCGATCGCATCATCTCCTTCATGCGCGAGAACATGGAAAGCGGCTTCGCCCGGCTGGAGGATGCGGCGGCTGCCGTCCAGGCCTACACGCCGGAGCGCAAGCGGGCGGTGGACCTCAACTCCATCCGCAAGAACCTTCGACAGAGGGGGGATCGCTGGTACTGGCACTGGGATCCGAAGTGCCTGAAGGACGGCAGCGACGAAGACTCGGAGCAACTGCACCAGCGGCTGTGCGACGGGGTGCGCCGGACCACCTGCCCGATCCTGCTGGTGCGCGGACGGCATTCGGACGTGGCGAGCGAGGAATCGGCTGCGCACCTGCTTTCGCTGCGTCCGGACGCAGCCTGCGTTGACGTTTCCGGTGCCGGTCATATGGTGGCGGGCGACCGCAACGACATCTTCACCGATGCGGTGCTTGAATTCCTTGACCGGAACGTGCCGCTGAACCAGGTGGCCTGATCCGGCGAATACTGGAAATGGTGGATGGCGGTCAGGGTGTCCTGCGCCCGATCACAACGAACAGGCGGGAGCGCGCGCAGCACATGGCCGAGCCAAAGATCGTCACGGCGGCACTGATCATCATCGGCAACGAGATCCTGTCGGGCCGTACCAAGGACCGCAACATGGGGTTCATTGCGGAGGAACTGACGGACCGCGGCGTCCGGCTGATGGAGGTCCGCGTGGTCGCCGACATCCAGAAGGATATCGTCGATGCGGTGAACAGCCTGCGTGCCCGCTATGACTATGTCTTCACGACGGGCGGGATCGGCCCGACCCACGACGACATCACGGCGGACGCCATAGCCGTGGCCTTCGGTGTGGACATTTCCGAGAATCCGGAAGCGGTCGCGATGATGGAGCGCCGCTACAAGACCGGCGAGTTCACCGAGGCGCGGCGACGCATGACACGCATTCCGCATGGTGGCGTGCTGGTGCGCAATCCGATCAGCACCGCGCCGGGCTTCCGGGTGGAGAACGTCTACACCTTCGCCGGCATCCCCGCGATCATGCAGGCGATGTTCAAGGAGATCGCGCATGAGCTGGCGGGCGGCGACCCGATCCTGTCGCGCACCGTGACCTCCATGCTGCCGGAAGGCATCATCGCCACGCCGCTGGAGAAGGTGGAGAAGGATCACCCGGGCCTGGAGGCCGGTTCCTATCCGTTCGTGCGTGACGGACGTTTCGGGTCCTCGCTCGTGCTCCGCTCCACGGACGCCGGACTGCTGGAGAGCGCTGCGAAGCAGCTGAAGGCCGCGATCATCGAACTGGGCGGCACGCCGGTGGAGGAATGAGCGTGGCCGAGCGGACGCGCATCAGTCCCTTCACCAAGTTCCTGATCGAGGTCGGGCCGCTTGGTGTCTTCTTTTTCGCCAACAACCGTTTCGACATCTTCACCGCCACTGCGGCGTTCATGGTCGCGGTCACGATCTCGCTGGCGGCCAACTATGCGCTGGAGCGGCGGTTGCCTGCGATGCCGCTGGTCACCGGTGTGTTCGTGCTGGTGATGGGCGGCCTGACGCTCTACCTGCAGGACGACCTGTTCATCAAGATCAAGCCGACGATCACCAATCTGCTGTTCGCAGGAATCCTGCTCGGCGGGCTGGCATGGGGGAAGCTGTTCCTGCGCTATGTCTTCGGCGCAGCCTTCCGGCTGGAGGATGCGGGCTGGCGTATCCTGACCATCCGCTGGTCGCTGTTCTTTGTTTTCCTCGCCATCGTGAACGAGATCGTCTGGCGCACCTTCGACACCGACACCTGGGTAAACTTCAAGGTCTTCGGGATCATGCCGCTGACCTTCATCTTCGCGCTGGCGCAGCTGCCGGTGGTCAAGCGGCATGGCTCCATCGTGGGTGCGGAGGAGGATGATCAGGACAGCAGGCCCGGAACCGGAGCCGATTCCCGTGACAACGACCGCCCGGCCTGAGGTTCCCTACTTCCCGCCGCAGGGCGGACGGTTCCGCATGGCGCTGGGACTGAAGGTGCTGGCCGACGCCGACTGGATCGAGATCGATGCCGCCTTCGCCGATGATCTGGCGGAGAAGCAGCGGCTGATCGAGGCTGATCGGGCGGCTGTGTTTCAGGCCTTGCCGGACAGCTTGCCCGCACAACGGGAATTCCTGGATCATCTGACCGATCATCTCTGCCGCTACCATGGTCCGTCCTTCCGGCGGCAGGACGGCGGGGTTCATGTCGCACCGACCGGTCGCCTTGTCGTGCCTGATCCGGACGCCCCGCTGCTGGCCGCTGCGGCGCTGGTGCAGGAGGATGTGCTGCTGTTGCAACCAGGCACCG
>CAXBNO010000226.1:0-5943 GCA_963976775.1 uncultured Kordiimonadales bacterium | reverse complement strand
CAGAACGTGCATGATTCCGTCTGGCCCGCCGGACAGAACTGGTCACGCGAACTGCCGCGACGCCTGACCGGCGATGGCGGCTGCTGGCTGGACTGCACCTATCACGACGGCAGCATCCTGGGCTGGGTGATCCAGACCGATGACACGACAGGGGCCGAGACGGAACTGGAGGATGATCCCGCGCTCTACGGCATCAAGCGCCAGACACTTCGGGCCACGGCAGGCGAGACGGGGGAGGCCGCCTGGCTCGATCCGTCTGACCCGATCGATGCCAACTACATCGACCTGATGGGCGGGCAGGTGCTGTCGAAGGATTCGGCGGACCTGCGCGCTTACTACTGCATCAGCGAGACCGCGATGCGGGAACTGCAGCGGGCCACCAACGAGTTGCACCGCATGTTTCTGCATGCCACCAACCAGGTGCTGTCCGATGACGCGCTGCTGACGCGGTTCAACCTGCCGCCCGCGCTCTGGTCGCGCATTCGCCAGTCCTGGAACAACCGCCGCAACGAGATGATCACCGGGCGCTTCGATTTCGCCCTGCGGCCGGAGGGGCTGAAGGCCTACGAATACAACGCCGATTCGGCATCCTGCTACATGGAGGCGGGGTCGCTGCTGGGACGCTGGGCGGATGCCTTCGGCTGCACGGACGGGCGCGACCCCGGCGCGCGGCTCCACGATCTGCTGGTGGATGCCTGGCGAGCAACAGCCATCGACGGCGTGCTGCACATCATGCGCGACGACGACATCGAGGAAACCTACCACGCCCTGTTCATGAAGCGCGCGATGGAGCAGGCCGGTCTGGCCTGCAGGATCGTGACGGGCGTCGAGGGGCTGCGCTGGGGTGACGGCGGCGAGGTACTGGACGAAGAAGGCGTACCGATCCGCTGGGTCTGGAAGACCTGGGCCTGGGAGACCGCGCTGGACGAGATCCGCGAGGATCTGGCGGAGGATGAGGAGAACCTGCGCCTGCACCGCACCATAGACCGCGCCACCCAGCCGCCACGCATCGTCGATGTGCTGCTGCGGGAGGGCGTTATGGTCTTCGAACCGCTCTGGACCCTGGTCACCAGCAACAAGGCGATCCTGCCCGTGGTGCGGGAGATGTTCCCGAGCAGTCGCTTCCTGCTCGATACAAGTTACGAGCTGACCGATGAGTTGCGCGCTGCGGGCTATGCGGCCAAGCCGATCGTCGGGCGCTGCGGCGCCAACATCGCGCTCTACAGTCAGGACGCGGACCTGGTGGCGGCAACGGAAGGCCGGTTCGAGAGCCGCGACACGATCTATCAGGAACTCTGGAAGCTGCCCCGCGTCGCCGGTCGCAACGCCCAGATCCAGGCCTTCTCCGTCAATGGATCATTCGCCGGCGTCGGCATCCGCCTCGACCCCGCCCTGATCATCACCACCGACAGCGACCTGCTGCCGCTGCGTGTGCTGCCGGATGCCGTGTTTTTAGCGCGGGTGTCAGACTGAGTGTTGGGTGGTCCAGTGCGCCAAGGCCGCCATTTCACGATGCACCCGTACCTGATACGGGTGCCCAGCTCTCCCACGCCGGTGCGGCATGCTGGATCCTCGGATCAAGTCCGAGGATGCCGGGTCGGGAGAGAGGTGTGAGCACGGGGAAGTAACCGCCCACCACCTCACGGTGCGTCCTACCGACCGGTGAACGTCGCCGGGCGGCGTTCGATCATGGAGGCGAGGCCCTCCCGGGCGTCGGCGGTGCCGGAGAGTTCGGCGACGTTGCGGGCTTCCTCCGTGAAGCAGGCCTCCACCGGCAGGGCCTTGCCCTGGCGCAGCAGGCGCTTGACGGCGGCCTGGGCCAGTGGCGGGCCGCTCGCCAGTTCGGTCGCCAGCGCCATGGCGGCGTCCATCAGATCGGCGTCCGGGACCACGCGGTTGACGATGCCCAGATCCTTCGCCTCCTCAGCCGTCATGGTCGGGTTGGTCAGCAGGATCTCCATTGCCTTGCGGTGACCGACCAGTGCCGGCAGCGTCGTGGTGGTACCGGCGTCCGGTGACATGCCGACCTTGGTCGCGCCCGCGAGGAACTTCGCGCTCTCCGCCGCAACCACCAGATCCACCGCGCAGGCCATGCCGAAGCCACCGCCGCCGGTGGCGTAGCCCTGGATGGCGGCGATGACCGGCGCATCCAGCCGCATCAGTGCCTGCGCCGCGTCCTGCAACAGTGCCGTGGCAGTGCGGATATGGGCCGGCAGCTTCTCCCCCTTCGAGGCGAACTCCTTGATGTCGCCGCCGGCGCAGAAGTTCTTCCCCGCCCCGGTCAGCAGCACGGCGCGCACGTCCTCCGACCCGTGGCAGACCATGATCGCCTGATAGAGGTCACGCAGCAGGCCATTGTTCATGCCGTTGGCGTCGTTGGGTCGGTTCAGGCGGATATGGGCGATGCCATCGACGTGGCTCAGAAGCACATTGCCGTCGCCGACGGGTTCGGTTGGCAGGTTCATGATGAGACTCCGGAGAGGGTTGGCACGGTCAGATAAGAAACGAGAGCGTGAACAGCGGCTTGTCATTGTTGACCAGGGCCACCTTCTTGCGGGCCATGCGGAAGCCGTCGGGGGTGTTGCGCAGCAGATACTCCGTGCGCGCGGCCCAGAGGGTTTCCCCCCGCAGGCTGGATTCATAGACCATGACGTTGCAGCCGACACTGACCTCGTCGCCCGACTGATCCAGCACCTCGACATTGGTGATCAGATGCCGGATCGCGGACTTCGGGTCCTGGGTATAGCGCTTGCCGCTGAGCAACTGCCGCACCCTGACACCGATGCGGGAGCGATTGTCATAGATGATCGACATCTGCTGTTCCGGGTCGATGTCGTCTCCATTGGCAGGCAGCCAGTAGATGGCGTCATCGGTCCAGAGTGCCTCCCACGCCGCATATTCATGCTCGTCCTGCAAGCGTGCTTCCCGAAAGATGAACTGCTCGACCCGGCGCGTGATGTCCTGTTCCACGGTGATCATGCCCATCACCCGGCCTCCATCATCTGGCGGTAGTGGCGCCAGATGCCGCGCGAGGGCACCTCGTCGGTGGCATGGCCGACGCGGAATCCGTCTTCGTCCGTGCGCTCCCGATGCTCTCCGCGTGCCAGGAACAGCCATTCCGGATCGCGGGAGAGCACGCCACGGTGCGTGCGCTCGTACATCTCCGAATCATCGGCCAGCAGGAAGCCTGCAGGACCGACGGAACCCATGGTCTGCTGGCGCAGGCGGCGGTTGATGTCCGGGGCACCCTTGAACTGCAGTGCCGTAACATGCTGCACGGTGTCGTCCACCGCACGCGGCTGCAGCACGAAGATCTGGATCTCTGCGATGAACAGGTTGGGGAAGATCATGACGTGCGGTGTGCCGTCGATCATCACCTTCCGCGCCTTCTCCGGCCCATGCGCCTGTTCCATGGCCGCGACATACTCGGGCAACCGTTCCGGCGTGGTGCCGAACCAGCTCAGCGGCTGGTCGCGCAGGCGGAACTCCGGCCGGAGGTCCAGTTCCGTATGACCATTGCCGAAGTCACGGGTGACGGCGGTGGACTTCGAGCCATAGAGGCTGCCGATCCCGCTCTCCGTCACCTTGAAGACGGAGGCATGGACGAAGGCGGGGTGATAGCCATCCGTCTCGTTCTCCAGCACGAACTTCCAGTTCGCCTTCACCCGGTGCTGCAGGAACCCGGCGGTGATCTCCACCTCGCCGGTGGGCGATGCATCGCAGAGCCGGTCCAGCGTCTCCGCCGCGCCGCCCAGATGCTCCTCCAGCGTCGGACCGTCGGCGGCGAAGGAACCGAAGACAAAGCCGCGATAGCTGGCGACACGCGTGACCCTGCCCAGCGACAGGGCCGACATGTCCTGCCCCTGGTAGCCATCGGCAAAGGCCGTCGCCTCCAGTCTGCCGTCATTGGCAAAGGTCCAGTTGTGGAACGGACAGGTGAACTTGCGCGCGTTGCCCTTTGGCTCCGTGCAGACCTGATTGCCGCGATGGGGACAGCGGTTCTGCAGCAGGTTGACCTGCCCGTCCGCGCCACGGGTCATGATGATCGGCTGCGGCCCGATGGACTTGGTGACGAAGTCGAACGGTTCCGGCACCTCGCTCTCATGCCCGACATAGACCCAGGTGCGAAACCAGATGCGCTCCAGCTCCATGCGGAAGATGTCGGCATCCGTATAGAGCGATCCATGCACCCGGTCCTCTTCGATCAGCGTGGCGAAATCCGGCACTTCCGGGCGGGTCATGACATTCATCGGGCGCGCTCCCTGTCGGTTGGCAGGCGGTGGTTTATTCATTGAACGACTGTCCGGTTTATAATAGAAAGATTGAAAGGCTGCAATGCCCAACGTTCGGCAATGACCCGGGCGGGACGCGAAACAGGGAGACAACGAATGACCGGAGCGGACACGCACATGCTGCACCCCGAGATCGAGGCGCTGGACCACGAGGACCTGCTTGCCATCCAGAACAGCAAGCTCGGAGCCCTGGGGCTGCGACTGGCGCAGTCCCCCGAATGGGTGGACCATTTCCGCGAATCCGGCCTGCATCCGAACGACCTGTCAGACCGGCAGGCGCTGGACAGTCTCGGGTTCCTGCAGAAGTCGCAACTGCGCGACCGCTACCCCTTCCCCATGCTCGGCACCACGACGGAGAAGGTGGAACGGTTCTGCGCCACATCCGGTACCACCGGCCTGCCGGTCCTGTTCGGCTATACCCGCGACGACATGCAGGTGCTGCTGGCCCGGCAGGTGGCGCGGCAGCTCCATGCCCATGGCTGTCGGCCCGGCGACCGGGGATACAATGGTTTCGGCTTCGGCCTCTGGGTTGGCGGGCTGGCCTATGACCTGGGCATGGCGGAACTTGGCATGACCAACTTTCCCGTCGGGCCGGGACGCAGCGATCTGGTGGTCGAATGGATGCGCGACATGGAATGGTCGCTGGCCACGGTCTCGCCGGTCTTCCTCGCCACCCTGATCCGCACCAGCCAGGAAAGGGGCATCGACCCGAAGACCGACTGGAAGCTGAAGCGTGCCGTCATCGGCGGGCAATCCGTCTCCCGCGCCTTCCGCGACGAGCTGGAGGCCGGACTGCCGCAGGACTTCATGACCTTCAACACCTATGGCACGACGGAGGCCGGTGGTCCCATCGTCGCCGCTTCCTGCCCCTGGAGCCATGCCCGGGACGAGATGCACCTGATCAACGAGGATACGGTGCTGACCGAAATCCTCGACCCGGAGACGTTCAGGCCCGTCGGGCCGGGTGAGGTGGGCGAGATCGTCGTCACCACGCTGGACAAGCAGGCGTCACCCGTCGTCCGCTGGCGCACCCGTGATCTGGTGCGCCTGTCGGAGCACCCCTACGACTGTCCCTGCGGGCGCCGCGGGATGCGCAACATCGGGCGGATCATCGGCCGCTCCGACGACATGCTGAAGGTGCGCGGTGTCATCGTCTATCCGTCACAGGTGGAGGATGTCATCGCCACCACGCCGGGCACGGTCAAGGAAGCCTGGCAGATCTACGTTGACACACCCGGTAGCGCGCCGAAGCAGATCGTCGTGGCCATCGAGAAGGAGCGCAGCCACAACGGCTCCGGCGATGAGCTGGCCGACACCGTGGGCCGCAGCCTGACCAGCCGTCTCGGCCTGAAGGTGCCGGTGGAGTGCCATGAGGAAGGCACCCTGCCCCGCTACGAGGCCAAGGCCCAACGGGTTCTGGTGCGCGACTGAGGAGTGGTACGGTCACCCTGCCGAATCAGCATGGAAACAGACGATGGCGCGCAAGCAGGCCGAGAACTACGGGGAGATCCGCCGTCGCATCATGGCCTGCGCCGCGACCGAATTCGCGCGTCAGGGCTATGCCGCGACCAGCATCGCCGATCTGGCCCGGGCGAACGGCGTCTCGCGCGGCCTGCTGTACCACTACTTCGCCTCCAAGGAGGCGCTGCTG
>CAXBNO010000225.1:0-5969 GCA_963976775.1 uncultured Kordiimonadales bacterium | reverse complement strand
CAGAATGGCCTGGCCCTCGGCCTTCAGGCTGCCCAGGATCGACCAGATCTCGCGCCGGATCAGCGGTGCCAGCCCTTCCGTCGCCTCGTCCAGGATCAGCAGGCGCGGATTGGTCATCAGCGCACGCGCGACGGCGAGCATCTGCTGCTCCCCGCCCGAAAGCTGGTTGCCCATGTTCCCAACCCGCTCCGACAGGCGCGGGAAGGCGGCAAGGACGCTGTCCAGCGTCCAGCGCGCCGCGCCGGGGGAGCGGTTGTCGGCGGTGGCGACCAGGTTCTCCCGGACGGAAAGGTTGGGGAAGATCTGCCGCCCCTCCGGCACCAGGCCCAGTCCCATCTTCGCCACGCGATAGGATGGCAGGCCGCGAATTTCAGTGCCCTCGAACCGGATCGATCCGGCATGTCCTTTCGTCAGGCCCATGATGGAGCGGACGGTGGTCGTCTTGCCCATGCCGTTGCGGCCCATCAGGGTCACCACCTGTCCGGCGGCGATGGACAGGTCCATGCCGAACAGCACCTGGCTCTGGCCGTAGGAGGTTTCGAGATCCGCGACTTCAAGCATCCCCGGTCTCCTCGCCCAGATAGGCGGCACGGACATCCGGGTCATTGCGGATCTGCTCCGGTGCGCCGGTGGCGATCGCGCGGCCATAGACCAGCACGGTGATGCGGTCGGCCAGGGCGAACACGGCGTCCATGTCATGCTCCACCAGCAGGATCGTCAGGTCACCCTTCAGGCGCTTCAGGATCTCCACCATGCGGGCGCTGTCTTCCGGCCCCATGCCTGCCATCGGCTCGTCCAGCAGCAGCATGGCAGGCCGGGTCGCCAGGGCCATGGCAAGCTCGAGCTGGCGCTGTTCGCCGTGGCTGAGGCTGGATGCGGTGACATCGGCGCGGTCGGCCAGGCCGACGGTCGCCAGATGTTCCTCGGCCGGGCCGATCAGCCGCGGGTCCGTCGCGGCCTTGCGCCAGAACCGGAACGAATGGCCCTGATGCGCCTGCACCGCCAGCGCCACGTTGGCCCGCGCCGTGAAGTCGGCCAGCACATTGGTGATCTGGAACGAGCGGGCGAGCCCCAGCATGGAGCGGCGGTGAACGGCCATGCCGGTCACGTCGCGCCCCGCAAACCTTATCGTGCCGGCGTCGGGCGTGATCTCGCCGGTCAGTTGCCCGATCAGGGTGGTCTTGCCCGCCCCGTTGGGGCCGATGACGGCGTGAACTTCCCCCTGCGTCACCGACAGGGAGAGGTGGTCGGTCGCGGTCAGGCCGCCGAACTGTTTCACCAGCCCTTCGATGGTCAGCGCATCAGACATTGCGCCCGACCCTGCCCTGCAGCAGGCCGTCGATGCCGCCGCGCGCGAACAGCACGATCAGGATCAGCAGGGGACCGAAGACCATCTTCCAGTATTCCCCGGCAATGCCGCAGCTGTCGCCGCCGATGATGTGGCAGACGCCCTCCATCAGTTCCGGCAGGTACTGCTCCAGCATCAGGAAGCCGACGGCGCCCAGCACCGGTCCGAAGAGAGTACCCATGCCGCCGAGCACGACCATGACGATCAGATCGCCTGAATGGACCCAGTGCATCTCCGACGTGCTGACGAACTCCGACTGGTTGGCCATCAGGAATCCGGCGATGCCGCAGATTGCGCCGGAAATGCCGAAGGCGACCAGGCGGTAGCGGTAGGTCGGAAAGCCCACGGCCATCAGCCGCCGCTCATTGGATTTCGCGCCGCGCACGACCATGCCGAAGCGGGAGTTGACCAGCCGGTAGAGGATGAACAGCACCAGCACCAGCAGCCCGTAGGCCAGGTAATAGAGCTGGGAATCGTCGTTCATGTCCATGACGGAGCCGAAGTCGCTCAGATACCAGAGGCTGAGCCCGTCATCACCGCCATAGCGCTCCAGCCCGATGAAGAAGTAATAGAGCATCTGCGAGAAGGCGAGCGTGATCATAATGAAATAGACGCCGCGTGTACGCAGCGAGATCGCGCCGATCAGCAGCGCTGCCAGCCCCGGAATGATGATGGCCAGCGCCAGATGCAGCCAGCCGTTCAGCGCCCAGTCCATGCCGTCGTTGGCCGCGTGATAGAACCCGATGCCCACGACATAGCTGCCGAGACCCAGATAGGCCGCATGGCCGAAGCTGACCATCCCGCCATAGCCCAGCACCAGGTTCAGCGAACTGGCGGCGATGGCCAGCACCAGCATCCGGGTGAACAGGGAGACGTAGAAGGGTTCGTCAATGGCTGTGGCGACGACCGGCACGACGGCCAGCGCCAGCATGACCAGGGCAATGAAACCGATGCGGATCATCTGCATCGGCTCAGCCGTTCCTGGCGGAGAACAGACCCTCCGGCCGGAAGGCCAGGATCACCGCCATCAGCAGGTAGATACTCATGGAGGCCAGTGCCGGGGCGGCGGCGTCCGCGAATGCGTCATCGAAGAAGCCGCCGATCACGTCCGGCAGGAAGGCGCGGCCCACCGTGTCGATCAGGCCGATGAGCAGGGCGGAGACAAAAGCCCCGCGAATGGAACCGATGCCGCCGATGACGATGACCACGAAGGCCAGGATCAGGACATTCTCGCCCATGCCGATCTCCACGGTCGAGATCGGTGCGGCCATCAGGCCTGCCAGTCCGGCGAGCGCAGCACCCAGACCGAAGACGATCGTGAACAGGAACCGGATATTGACCCCCAGCGCGCCGACCATTTCCCGGTTGGAGGCCCCGGCACGGATCAGCATGCCGATGCGGGTGCGGGCCACCAGCCAGTAGAGGAAGAAGGCGGCGAGCAGCGAGGCGATGATGATTGCCAGCCGGTAGCTCGGATAGATCAGACCGGGTGCCAGTTCCAGGGAACTGGAGAGGAACTCGGGCAGGGGTACGCTCAGTCCCGCCGGTCCCCAGACCAGCCGGACAAGCTCGTTGAAGAACAGGATCAGCCCGAAAGTGGCCAGCACCTGATCCAGATGATCGCGATCATAGAGGGTCCGAAGGCAGACGATCTCCACCACGGCACCGACCAGCAACGTGGCCGGCAGGGTAAGCACCACCGCGAACACGAAGGAGCCTGTCCAGGCGGTGAAGGTCGCTGCGAAATAGGCGCCGACCATATAGAGCGAGCCGTGCGCCAGGTTCACCAGATCCATGATGCCGAACACCAGTGTCAGCCCGGCGGCAAGCAGGAACAGCAGCAACCCGAGTTGCAGGCCGTTCAGGGTCTGCTCTATCAGAAGAATCCAGTTCATGTCGTCTCGTCAAAGGCCACCGGACGCAAGGTTCCGGGGACCTGGTGATCCCCGGAACCCGGCATCTGATGAAGTGCTCTCAGTTCATCGGGCACTTGCTGTGGTAGCTGTCCCGGTGCGCCGTGAACACTGTCTTGACCGTCTTCACGGTGTACTCACCGGCGTCATTCTGGATCGCTTCCCGCAGGTAGAAGTTCTGGATCGGGAAGTTGTTGTTGCCATAGGTGAACGCGCCACGGACCGAGCCGAAGTCGGCCTTCTTCATGGCGGCCCGCATGCCGGCCTTGTCGGACGTATCGCCATTGACCGCATCGACGCCCGCCTTGATCAGCATGATCGCGTCATAGGACTGGGCGGCGTAGAACGACGGAAAGCGTCCGTACTTGGCCTTGAAGCCATCGACGAACTTCCTGTTCGCGGCATTGTCCAGGTCGGGGGACCACATCTGCGTCGCCAGGCTGCCCACGGCCAGATCCTTGACCACCGGCAGGCTGATCGCGTCAACGGTGAACACCGTGTACAGCGGAATGGTTTCCTTCAGGCCGGCCTGTGCGTACTGCTTCAGGAACTGCACGCCTGCACCACCGGGATAGAACACGAAGACCGCGCCCGGCTTCGCTGCGCGTGCCTTCGCGAGTTCGGCGGAGAAGTCGATCTGGTCCGGCCACTTGGTGAAGTCCTTGCCCAGGATCTCGCCCTTGTAGGTCCGCTCCACACCCGCGACCATGTTCTTGCCGGCGGCATAGTTCGGGGCCATGACATAGATCGACTTGATGCCGAGCTGGTTCAGGACCTCGCCCATGGCTTCCGGCGTCTGGTCGTTCTGCCAGGAAGTCGAGAAGAAGTCCTCGTTGCAGAGTTCGCCCGCGATCTGGGACGGACCGGCGTTGGCGGAGATCAGCATCGGACCATTGCCGATGACCGACTTGTAGGACGCCAGCAGCACGTGGCTCCAGATATAGCCGGTCACGAAATCGACGCGGTCCTTCTGGACCAGCTCGTCGGTGACCTTCTTGCCGATACCGGGATTGATCTCGTCATCCTTGTAGATGATCTCCACATCGCGCCCGCCCATCCTGGCACCGATGTGTTCCATGGCCAGATCGGCTGCATCGCGCATGTCGCGCCCCAGCACTGCCGGACCCTTGGACAAGGTGGTCACGAAACCGATCTTCACCGGATCCGCGGCCATGGCCGTCGTGGCCAGCATTACCGCACCTGCGGCAAGCGTAATCGTGCGTTTCAGCATCTTGCGAAGCCTCCCTTTTCTGCTTTCGCCTGTCCTGTCGTGGCGGAGCCTAGCGGCTTTCGTCGGAGACGACGACAGCTTTCCTGTCCGCTTCTGTTCATTGACGGACCTGTCTAGCAGTCAGATGGCATTAGTGCAATATCATGCAGCAGTCCATCGACGGGTGTCGCGTGTAATGCATTATAATTCAGGTCTTGATGAACGCACCCCGCCCGGCAGGTGTTTCAGTCCCGGTCGGGAGTGCCGTTCGGTAAGCCCACCTGTGTTGCGAGCCAGTCTTCTGCGGGTTTCAATCCCTCCGCACGGATACGGCATCGTTTCATCCGACCATCACGCTGGCGCTGGATCAGACCTGCCTGTTCCAGGACGTTGAGATGTTTGGTGATGGCTGGCATCGACATGTCAAAGGGCGCTGCCAACTCGCCCACAGTCGCCTCGCCCCTTGCCAGCCGCTGCAGGATAGCGCGCCGTGTTCGATCCGACAAGGCACCGAAAGTGCGATCCAGGGTATCTGCTGAATTGACCATTTGGCTCATCTGATCCGGCGTTGAATGGTTTCAACCTGTTCACGACACGCGCGGGAACCCTGTTCGAAAGGCCCTCGCGCGTGGCATATACGGGGCAGGGAGGAATTTGGATGGCTCAGGAACCCTTGCTTTTCGAAACGCGGGACGGTGTCGCGTGGCTGACGATGAACCGACCGGAGGTGCTGAACGGCCTTGACCGCAGTCTGACCATGGCGCTCTGGCATGCCTTCGAGAAGGCCGAGCGGGACCGGGACGTCCGCGCCGTGGTGCTGACCGGTGCGGGACGGGGCTTCTGCTCCGGTGCCGATCTCAGCCTGCTGAAACGCATCGCCGGGAGTGACGGCAGGCCGGGTGACGCGGTCGCTGTCGCAATGGATTCGGAGTTCAATCCGATGATGCGGGCGCTGATCGACCTGTCGAAGCCGGTCATCGCGGCGGTGAACGGTCCGGCGGCGGGCGGCGGCGCATCGCTGGCACTGGCATGCGATATCGTCGTTGCAGCCCGTTCGGCATATTTCCAGCTCACGTTCGGTCCCAACCTCGGCATCGTGCCGGACCTTGGCGGGTCCTGGCTGTTTCCGCACCATGGCGGGCGGGCCAGGGGACTGGGCATGGCCCTGACCGGCGAGCGGCTCTCCGCGCCGGATGCGGCGAGCCAGGGGCTGATCTGGGAATGCACCTATGACGACAGGCTGCAGGCCAGGGCGGGTGAACTGGCGGGGCGCATGGCCAGGGGGCCGACCCGCGCCTATCACCTGATCAAGCAGGCCCTGCGTCATGCGGAGACCGCGACCCTGGACGAGCAACTGGCAGAGGAGCGGGAGATGCAGCGGACCGCAGGCGCCAGCCACGACTTTGCGGAAGGCGTCAGTGCCTTCATGGAGAAACGCCAGCCGACCTTCAGGGGTCGCTGAGCCAGCGTCTGAACAGGAGAGTTCACAGCATGGAAT